>JBDKHX010000416.1:0-2504 GCA_039797415.1 Pseudomonadota bacterium
GCGCTGTTGATCGCCTTCTCGTGTTGGGCCTTCATGAGGATGATGCCGCCGCGCGGGCCGCGCAGGCTCTTGTGGGTGGTGGAGGTCACCACATCGGCATGGGGCACGGGGTTGGGGTACACACCCGCGGCGATCAATCCAGCATAGTGGGCCATGTCCACCATGAAGATGGCGCCGATTTCCTTGGCGATCTTGGCAAAGCGCTCAAAGTCGATGTGCAGGCTGTAGGCGGAGGCTCCCGCGATGATCAGCTTGGGCTTGTGTTCGCGGGCCTTGGCTTCCATGGCGTCATAGTCAATGGCTTCCTGGGCGTTGAGGCCATAGGAGATGACGTTGAACCACTTGCCCGACATGTTCAGGGGCATACCGTGGGTCAGGTGGCCACCTTCAGCCAGGCTCATGCCCATGATGGTGTCGCCGGGCTTGAGGAAGGCCAGAAAAACGGCTTCGTTGGCGGACGCGCCGCAATGGGGCTGCACATTGGCGGCTTCGGCACCAAAGATTTGCTTGATGCGGTCAATGGCCAACTGCTCGGCCACATCGACGTGCTCGCAGCCACCGTAGTAGCGCTTGCCGGGGTAGCCTTCCGCGTATTTGTTGGTCAGCTGGCTGCCCTGAGCGGCCATGACCGCAGGGGATGCGTAGTTTTCGCTGGCGATCAGCTCAATATGGTGTTCCTGGCGCGCGTTTTCAGCTTGAATGGCGGCCCAGATTTCGGGATCGGTTTGTTCGACAAGAATATTGCGGTTGTACATGGCAGTCCTTAATGACACGGGCCCTGTGGATTCATTTCGATTTAAGGGGAATGAAACAGGGGCTGCCCAGGCGAACGGCTGAACGCAGCAGTGCTGCGGTACGCTTCCCAGTGGTGTCCCACGTCAGCACCGTGACCCAGATGGTCCGATGCCTATCGCCAGTCGCGTACCTGTCGAGTTTACCCGACAGCGCTTACGAGTTCGCCAATGCGGCCAGCTTTTCCGGCTCGTCCAATGGTTTTGCCGGTTGGTGCACGGGAATCATTTGTGGTGTGGTCAGCGGGACTGACTTGCCGGTGGCGACTTGTTGAAGGCGGCCATGTTCGGCCAAAACTTTGGCTGTATAGCCACCATCGTCTTCCAGGTTGGCAGCACCAACATAGTATTTCAGCCCACCTTCGACGGACCCAGCGCGGTTAATGCATTCCTGCAGAACTTTGGCGCCAACCCGCAGGTTGCTGACCGGATCAAAGGCGGCCAGCTTGCCGCCAAAGTTCTCATATTTGTCGCTGTGGACCTTGGTCATGACCTGCATCAGACCCTGAGCCCCCACGGAGCTCTGGGCAAACGGATTGAACCCGGACTCCACTGCCATGACGGCCAGAATCAGCGTGGGGTCAATTTTTGTCTTGGCGCCAATATCAAATGCCTCGGCCACCAGCGCACTGATGGGCTCTGGCGCTACGCTGTATTTGCGGCTAAGCCAATAAGTAACCGCAGCCTGCTGTTTGGGCAGGGTTTGCGGGTTGGCTGCTGTAGCGCGGTCAATGGCCTCCGGCTCGGCGGTCAAACCTGTCACGGCTGCCTGGCGGTCTTTCAGCCAGTTGATGAGTTGGGTCTCACCAGCCTGGCGGATTTCCGGACGGGCGGTTAGTGTCAATACGGCAAACATGACGGCCAAGCCCAGCAGGGCAAAACCGTTGTGTGTGATTTCAAAGAAACCCTGGGCGATGTCGCTTGCAAAAACGCGAAGGCCCCTGGTGAATTTTTCGGTCGCTGTCATAGCTCTTCCTTCTTAGGCGGGGACCTTTGGCCTCATGCTGCATGCAGCGTGGGTCTCGGGCACCTCGTTTGGGTTGGTACGCTATCAATATCCTGCGGCGTCGTCTCGACATGTGCAGCGATTTGAATATGCCGGGTTCGGCAGCGGGTGCGGGTTATCCCTAGTCAGAACTTTGGGATGGGCGGATTCTAGGTGGCTTGATTATATCAAGTCAACAATAACAAATAGATTTGTTATGCATTTTGGTTTTTTCAAGTGTAACAATTCAATACTGATGCGGCTTCCCGGGCGATGGGGGGAGGGATTTGATTCTCTTGATCGCAGCCTCTAAACCGATTGAAAGGGCGACTTGAAAAAACCTATGGTGGGCACTAGAGTGAACAGGCCTGTATGTTCAGGCGCTCTGCCGGCAGTAGCCAGTCCGTACCTTCAGGGTATCTGCGATAAAGCGGCCCCGGCATTTCTTGGAGGCAATCTATTGCCTCTGGTCCAGTCGGGGACTTCAATCTCCCTACTGGCAAGTTCGACGGCATGGACCTGTTGTCAGCCGTCAGGCCCGGACCCGGACGTTAGCGTCTTTGTCCGGGCTTTCTCGTTTGGTGCTCGGCCGTTTGCATGGACTCCATCTAATTAGTGGTGCTCGGGACAAAAACGCTGGATGTGACTGATTTAGCGGCGAAAATACCCGGCTAACGTTTTTTCACCCACTTTCAGATCGAGCTCACCGTGACGTCGTCCAACTCCGC
>JBDKHX010000417.1:0-2501 GCA_039797415.1 Pseudomonadota bacterium
CGACTTGGCCAACGTACAAGCCGAGGACAACAAGCAGGACGTGGCCGAACGACTCAGCCAGTGGCTGGATGCATTCAGCACCGTCAGATTGGATGGCGCTCTCCATTCGATCAAGGTATTTGCCGCGCAAAACCATGCGGGCGGCCGCCCTACGCCCCCATCCAGCGCAGAAGCCGCGCTGGAACAGGTCAAAGCCAAAATCAGCAACAGCATCACGGCCGGCGCCACCCTGATTGCGGCCCGCCAAGCCCAAACGGGCGAGGTGGACTATGGCCCCTACTACCAACGCTATCAAGAACTGCAGCGCCAGATGGAGGCACAGGTTGCGGCCTTGCGCACGCAAGTGCGACAGGGCCTGTCCAAATCCACATCCAGGCTGATGCAATTGGCCGCGCTGGACAACGTGCTGGAGCAGATGTTCACCGCGCGTGAGCAAAAGCTATGGGCATCTGTGCCGGTGCTGCTTGAAAAGCGCTTTGAACAACTGCGCGCCGCGCCGCCACAAGACAAATGGCAAACCGTGTTCAGCCGAGATTGGCAAGTCATCTTGCTGGCTGAACTAGACGAACGACTTCAACCTGTCGTGGGGCTGATCGAAGCCCTCACCAGTGAGAACAGGACACAAGCATGAACAAACTCTTCTTCAACGCCGCCTTTGGCATTGGCCTGCTGGCCGTCATGTGGGTGGGCTACGGTTTTGTCGGGTCCAGTTGGCTGGCCTTGCTGATGACCGCAGCCATTGCCGGGGTCTATGTGCTGGGCGCCTTTGAACTCAAGCAGTTCCGCGCCAGCACGAACGCCCTGTCCAGTGCACTCAACGACATCCCCCAACCGTTGACCGACATCAGCCCATGGATGGACCGCGTCCCCGCCTCATTGCAAAACGCCGTTCGCTTGCGCATTGAGGGCGAACGCGTCGCCCTGCCCGGCCCAGCCCTGACGCCATACCTGGTCGGCTTGCTGGTGATGTTGGGCATGCTGGGCACCTTCCTGGGCATGGTGGTCACCTTCAAAGGTGCGGTCTTCGCACTGGAAGGCTCGTCCGACCTGCAAGCCATCCGCGCCGCACTGGCCGCCCCCATCAAGGGCTTGGGCTTGTCATTTGGCACATCCGTCGCCGGTGTCGCAGCGTCGGCCATGCTGGGCTTGATCTCGGCCATCAGCCGCCGTGAACGCCTGGAGGTGGTGCGCCTGCTGGATGCGCGCATTGCCACCGTGTTCCGCCCCCTGTCCCTGGTCTACCAACGCCAGGAAACCTTCAAGGCCTTGCAAGCCCAATCGCAAGCCTTGCCTGAGGTGGTCAGCAAACTGCAAGCCATGATGGAAGGGCTGGAGCGCCGCAACGAACAACTCAATCAGCAACTGTTAGGGCAACAGCAGCAATTTCACCGCGATGTGGCCGTGGCTTACACCGACCTGTCCCAGTCAGTGGGCCAGTCTTTGAAAGACAGCCTCACAGCCAGTGCCAAGGCAGCGGGCGACACGATCAAGCCCGTGGTCGAATCGGCCATGGCTGAGATCGCGCAAGAATCCCAACGCACCCACTTGCGTTTGATCGACACGACGCAAACCCAACTGACAGGCTTGTCCACACAGTTTGAAGCCACCGCTCGCACCGTGTCTGAGACATGGACCCAAGCGCTGCAAACACACACGCAAACCAGCGGGCAATTGGTCGAGGGTGTCGATCGCGCCTTGAAGTCCTTCACGGATGTGTTTGAGCAGCGCTCGCACACCTTGCTGACCACGATCAGCCAGACCGCCGAGCAAACACAAGCCAGCCAAGCCTCGGGCGACGCACAACGACTGGACGCCTGGAAGCAATCCTTGCAAGACATGGCGCAAACACTGGCCAACGAATGGCAACGAGTGGGCGCACAAACCATGGCCCAACAACAAGCCACTTGCCAAGCGCTGGAGGCCACCGCCGGACAGATCACCGAGCGCGCCAGCCAGCATGTCAGCCAGACCCTGAATGACGTCACCCAGTTGGTCAATCAGTCCGAAGGCATGATCCGCTCGCGCATGGAATCTGAATCAACCTGGATCCAGGCGCAAGGTGATCGCATGGACCAACTGGCCACCGTGTGGCGCACCGAGTTGCAAGCCCTGCGCGATGAAGAAGCCACTCGCGCACAAGCTGCTGTGGCTCGTCTGGATGAACTGCAAGGCTCCGTCGCCAGCCATCTGGCCACATTGGGATCGGCTTTGGAAGCACCTCTGACGCGCCTGCTGCAAACCGCCGCCGAGGTACCGCAAGCGGCATCTGAAGTGATCGGCCAATTGCGTCAAGAAATGAGCAACCTGACCGCTCGCGACAACGTGGCACTGGAAGAGCGCACCGCCATCATGGCGCAAATGAACACGCTGTTGCAGTCGGTCAATCAGGCGTCGTCACAACAACAAGCCATGATCGAATCCTTGGTCACATCGGCTGCCGCCGTGCTTGAGAAAGCCGGCAACCAGTTGTCAGAATCTCTGGGCGCACAAGCCGGCAAGGT
>JBDKHX010000418.1:0-2501 GCA_039797415.1 Pseudomonadota bacterium
CTGTCCACCATTTTGTCTGGGCGCGGTGCCAGCAAGGTGATCCAATCGATCAAAGAGCTGCCCAACCTGTACGTGCTGCCGGCAGGCCCCATTCCCCCCAACCCCTTGGAATTGCTTGAACGCAGCACCTTGGGCTTGCTGATGCGCGAACTGAAAACCAAATTCGATCGCATCATTGTTGACACCGCTGCCGCTCAATTTGGTACCGATGGCGCGGTCATCGCCTCCAAATGTGGTGCCGGGATGATCGTGGCGCGTCGCAATCAAAGCAAAGTCAACGCGCTGCAAAACCTGGTGCACACGGTCAATATGGGAGCCACGCAATTGGTCGGCACCATCTTGAACGAGATCTGATCAAGCACCGTTAGATGCGGCCATCGCATCTTGGTAGATGGCCATCAAAAGCTCAAAGTTCACGTCAGCATTGAACTCTTCTTCGTACTGCCTGCGCGCCTGGCACCCCATCCGGGCTATTTCCGCCGGATGGGCTTGCGCCCACTGGATCTTGGTGACCAGGTCTTGAGCATCCCCCGGGTTGAACAACAAGCCTGTTTCACCCTCTTTGACCAACACGGCCATCGACCCCATGCGGCTGGCAATCACGGGCAAGCCACACGCAAACGCCTCCACCACCGTGCGAGGAAAGTTTTCATAACAAATGCTCGGCAACACCAAGAAGGCTGATCGACGCATGTGTTCAACGATATCGACCAAAGGCAAAAATCCCAACAGGTCTGAGCCAAAAGCCGTTTGAACCGCATCCCCCATAGGGCCTGAACCAATCACCTTCACCGGCAACGCGGGCTGCGAATGTTTAGCCTGAACCAATGTGGCCACGCCCTTCTCATGGGACAAGCGGCCAACGAACAAGCCACCGGCACGATCAACCAACTGATCTGGGGCAGGCAAATCCACAAAGTTGGGCTTGACCACCAGCTTGTCTGCCGGCAGCCCCCCTTGTACAAACTTGGCTCGACAAAAATCATTGAGCGCAATGAAGCGGGCAACCTTGTTTGAATAAGTTCCCAATGCACGATGCCCTGCCACCAAACCCGCCAAAACGGCTGACTGCAAAGCGGACTCTCGATAGCAAGCGTGCGCCACCGCAGGCCAGGCCACCGACTTGCCAACACATTGTTCGCACACCTGCCCGTCTCTGAGCAGCATCCCTTGCGGACACAACAGACGGAAGTTATGCAACGTCTGCACCACCGGCACGCCAAACCGATCTGCCACCCAATACACAGATGGGGACACCAGAGACAGCGTGTTGTGCACGTGGATCACATCGGGCTGCCACTGCGCCATCAAGTCAGACAACTCGCTGACTGTTTGCCTGGACCAATAGGCCTGCAACGCTGCCGAAGCGCGGCTGATGTGCTGGATGTCATCGTTATGGCGCTCATAGCGTCGCACATCCACGCCACGGCTTTGCAACAGCGCCACCTCGGCATCCACCACAGCGTCTTCGCCACCGGCGAGCTGGTAGCGATTGTGAACAACCAGAACCTTCATACCGGTTGCCCCTTGGCGTAACGAACCGCGGCCAACATCCCCGCGGCGGCATTGTCAAACGAATAAGCCTGAACACGCCTAACTGCAGCTTCGGCCAACCTCGCCCGCTTGGGCTCGTCTGTCAGCAAATCACAAGCCAACGCGACCCACCGGTTGACATCCAAGTCACACACATAGCCAGTTTCATCATCCACGATCAACTCGTGCGCCACGCCAGCCATCGGCGTCACGATCACCGGCACGCCAGCAGCACATGCCTCATTGGCGACCACACCCCAGGTGTCAATCTGCGTTGGAAACAGCATCACCTTGGCTTGCGACAGGTGAGCGGGCAAATCCGCCTGCTTCACAAAACCCGCAAACACCACATCCACATCCGCCGCCATTCGCTGAGCAGCTTGCGCCATGGCTGATTGCAACTCGCCAGATCCCAGCAACAGCATGCGAACCCGGCGCTTCAATACCCGTGCCACACCTTGCGCCACATCCAATGCAAACAAGGGGTTCTTGCCGGGCACAAACCGTGCGCTGAACACCAGGTCAAAGGGCCGCTCTACCCGCGATGGGGCATCCAAAAAGGCCGCATTGTTGGCACACAGATGAGACTGAAACAAAGCAGCCTGTGGCACACCATAAGAACGATACAAACGAAAGGACCCCATGCTGGCGCCCACAAAGGCCGCCGTGTGGCCATAAATCCAGCGGCGCACCCAACGATGCACCACAGACAAATGGGATTCGGTGAAGTCTGTGCCATCGGTCATGGCAATGTGCTTGGCCCCGGTCCACCGTGCATACAAATACGCAGCGATGAAGGTGGGGTTGAACCCCGTCGTGATCACCACATCAGGTCGAAAGGCCTTCAAGGCCGACCACACATCGGAGTTGCAGTGGATGAACTTGCCCCCCACCGAAATGAACTTCTCTTTGAGAAAGACTTGCTGAAACTGGGCTGCGGCCAAATCCCACTCACGGTCAGGCTCACG
>JBDKHX010000419.1:0-2500 GCA_039797415.1 Pseudomonadota bacterium
CTTGGCCGTCTACCGGGAGTTGCTCATCAACAGCCCGCAGCACTCCACCGAGATTCATTGAAACCCAGGGTGTTGCACTTCACTTTTGAATCCGCCCTGCTTAAACGCGCTCAATGATCAGTGCAATACCTTGGCCGCCGCCGATACACATGGTGATCAGCGCGTAACGGCCGCCAGTGCGTTGCAGTTCATAAATGGCCTTGGTCACCAAGATGGCGCCGGTGCCGCCCACTGGGTGACCCAGAGAGATGCCGGAACCGTTGGGGTTGACCTTTTCGTTGTCCATGCCCAGCTCTTTGGCCACAGCGCATGCTTGAGCAGCAAAGGCTTCGTTGGCTTCGATCAGGTCCATGTCCGCGATGGTCAGGCCAGCCTTGGCCAAGGCGTTGCGCGAAGCAGGCACAGGGCCGATGCCCATGTACTCAGGCTCGACACCAGCGTGACCGTAGGCCACCAGGCGAGCCAGAGGCTTGAGGCCCAGTTCCTTGGCCTTTTCAGCCGAGGCCATCACCACAGCGCCAGCGCCGTCGTTCAGGGTCGAGGCGTTACCCGCGGTGACGGTGCCTTCTTCCTTCTTGAAAGCAGGCTTCATCTTGGCCAGGGCATCAACCGTGGTGTCTCCCTTGACGCCTTCGTCGGTGTCAAACAGCACCACGCCCTTGCGGGTTTTGATTTCAACGGGGACGATCTGGTCCTTGAAGATGCCAGCAGCGATGGCCTTGGCGGCGCGTTGCTGCGATTGCACGGCATAGGCGTCTTGCTGTTCGCGGGTGATCTCGTAGCGAGCGGCCACGTTTTCAGCGGTGATGCCCATGTGGATGTGCATGCGTGGGTCGTGCAGGGCGCCCAGCATGAAGTCCAGCATCTTGACGTCGCCCATGCGAGCGCCCCAGCGGTTGCTGGTGACCAGGTAAGCACCACGGCTCATCGATTCAGCGCCAGCGCCAACGGCCACTTCGCAGTCACCCAATTGGATGGACTGGGCGGCAGACACGATGGCTTGCAGGCCCGAACCGCACAGGCGGTTCACGTTGAAAGCGGGTGCTTCTTGTGGCACGCCAGCGTTCAGGGCAGCCACACGGCTGATGTAGGCGTCTTGCGGCACGGAGGGGATCACATGACCCACGACAACGTGGCCCACATCCTTGGGTTGCACGCCTGCGCGTTCCAGAGCGGTTTTGATGACCAGCGCGCCCAGATCGGCGGGGGGCACATCCTTCAAAGCACCACCGAAAGAGCCAATGGCGGTACGGGCAGCACCCACGAAGACGACTTCACGAGACATGGTTCGATCCTTATCGATAAAAGGGAGGGATGCCCTGATTATTTCAGACTGTGAGCACTTTGCTGCGGTGCAATGAAAAACGGCCCCTTGAGGGGCCGCCTAAGAGTCAGTTGGCGCATCAATGTTGATGACGATCACGACGGCGCTCGGCACGGTCGTGATGGCGTTCGACCTTGTCGTGGTGGCGCTCCACGCGGTCTTGCTGCAGTTCGCGCTTGTCGTTTTGCAATTCGCGATGATCCTGACGCAATTCGCGCTTGTCTTGCTGAATGTCCTGACGATTGCCATCCAGGCGATCTTGGCGCAACTCTGCCTTGTCTTGCTTGATTTCCTGCTTATCTTGTCGGATCTCGGCCTTATCGCGGCGAATTTCCCGGTTGTCCTGACGGATCTCGCGGTTGTCGCGGCGGATTTCATGACGATGTGGGTGCGACGCGGCCTGAGCTGCAGGGGTGGCCGGTGTCGCTGGTGTGGCAGTTTGGGCCAGAGCGGGCAGGGCGATGGCAGTCAGCAAAGCCAGCGAAGCAATCTTGATCTTCATGATGGGTTGTCCTTTGTCTGTGGAGGAGAGATGCCGAGCATTTGATGGTTTGCTGTGCTCGGTCATGGAGATTCAACGTGCTTCACTTCAAAGCTGTTGACGTCGTAGATGTTTCATTTTTGTAAAGACCCTTGCGCCACGCTTGAGCGAAGTTGGCAAAGGCCGCCTCCAGTTGATGCCAGGCGGCGTCGGGCAGCTTCGCTGGGCGCAAAGTCTGCCCCCGCTTTGGCGCAGCTGGCAAGGGGCCCTTGCTGGCAAACACCGTGCTTTGAGCTGACTCGGGTTCTTCAACGACCAAGATGCTGGGGCCAAAGGATTGGCTGATGCGTGCGAGGTAGGTGTCGTAGTCGGCGTCTTCTGTGTGCAGGTTGGCGATGAACACGCCGCCAGGTGGCAAGGCTTCGTGGCAGTCGTTATAAAACTGCTGAGAACACAGTGGCGTCGGGATGCCATCCACCCCAAATCCATCCATGATCAAGATGTCGTAGCGCTGCTGGGCGTTGCGCACAAAATCGGCGCCATCGCCTTCGATGACGGCAAAGCGATGGCCGTTGGAAGGGATGAAAAACTGGTCGCGCAAGGCAATCACATGGGGGTTGATCTCGACCACCGTCATGTTGGTTTTGGGCAGGTAGCGGTGGCAAAACTTGGCGATTGAGCCTCCACCCAAACCA
>JBDKHX010000420.1:0-3126 GCA_039797415.1 Pseudomonadota bacterium
GGATTGGCCCCGATGTACAACTGCTTGTTGTGAAACTTCAGCCCGTTTGCCGTGCAAAACGGGAATTTGTGAAACTCCTTTTCTTCAGCCACGGCAAACCGACCCGACAAGGTGATGCGCCAAACGGCACCAGCACTGAGCAAGGTGGTGTTGGCGTAGTACAGGTGTCCGGCGCCATCTGAGGCCAGGCCGTTGGGGAAGCCCTTGTCATGAAGGGCCGCAATCTCCGTCATCGTCGCCGCGCTGGAGGCCAGGTCCATGGCCAGCAAGTGTTTGGGCGCCGATGGCATCAAGGTGTTTTCTGCGCAGGTCGCGTACAGGGTGTTGGCGTATTCAGTCAGCCCCGTGAAAAAGCAGGCCGTCGTTGACGCATTGCTGAATTGCGTTGGCACCTTGACGGCTGATTTGATGCCGCCCGTGGTCTTGATCTCAAACAGTGCACCGTTGGTTGATACAAAGGTACGGCCCGCCGAAGTTTGCACTGCGTTTTCCGCTTTGGGCAATGCTGTGACTTGGGCGACTTGTGTGGTCGCTGCACCTGCCACCGCCGTTGTCAGTGCCAAAGCGGCACCCGTGGCAGCAGTCCTCCATGTCGAAATTTGTCGTACTTGCATTCGTCGTCTCATTGATCTTGTTGCCGACCCTGTCCGTGGCTGGCTGTACGGAACAGATGGATGTGATCTGTTGAATGCAATGTATTTCTGCTGTTGAATGCAATGTATTTCTGTGGGGCGTGTCTGTTTATTGGTGGTGATACGAATATCACTTGATGATGCGAGATGGCAGTACCTGCAAACCCACATTACTTGCAATTTTTTGCCAGCCTCTTATAGAATCATTAGCACTCGATCCTGGTGAGTGCTAACAAGGCTGTGCGAACGGTCCGTTAGACCATCAGGTTCGCTATGAAAAGTGAAGTGAGCGTGTGCTTACTTCTGTTTTTGTTCAACCGATGTCTCACTATAGACAGGAGTAACGATGAAATTGCGTCCTCTGCACGATCGCGTGATCGTCAAGCGTTTGGAAAACGAAACCAAGACCGCCCTGGGCATCATCATCCCCGACAACGCCGCTGAAAAGCCTGATCAAGGCGAAATCCTGGCCGTCGGTCCTGGCAAGCGCAACGACAAGGGTGACTTCGTCGCCCTGAACGTGGCTGTGGGTGACCGCGTCCTGTTCGGCAAGTACTCTGGCCAGACCGTCAAGGTCGACGGCGAAGAGCTGCTGGTGATGCGTGAAGAAGACCTGTTCGCTGTGGTGAACAAGTAAACCCCTACATACTGAATTCGGAGAATACAAATGGCAGCAAAAGACGTCGTCTTCGGCGGTGAAGCACGTGCTCGCATGGTCGAGGGTGTGAACATCCTGGCCAACGCAGTCAAAGTGACCCTGGGCCCTAAGGGCCGTAACGTGGTTCTGGAGCGCTCGTTCGGCGCCCCTACCGTGACCAAGGACGGTGTGTCCGTGGCCAAGGAAGTCGAACTGAAAGACAAGCTGCAGAACATGGGCGCTCAGATGGTCAAGGAAGTTGCTTCCAAGACTTCTGACAACGCTGGTGACGGCACCACCACTGCTACCGTGCTGGCTCAAGCCATCGTGCGCGAAGGCATGAAGTACGTGGCCGCTGGCATGAACCCAATGGACCTGAAGCGCGGTATCGACAAGGCTGTTGCAGCCCTGATCACCGAGCTGAAGAAGCAATCCAAGCCCACCACCACCTCCAAGGAAATCGCTCAAGTTGGCACCATCTCTGCCAACTCTGATTCCGACGTCGGCGAAATCATCGCCAACGCCATGGACAAGGTCGGCAAGGAAGGCGTCATCACCGTTGAAGACGGCAAGAGCCTGAACAACGAGCTGGACGTTGTCGAAGGTATGCAATTCGACCGAGGCTACCTGTCGCCTTACTTCATCAACAACCCAGAGAAGCAAGCCGCTCTGTTGGACAACCCTTTCGTGCTGCTGTACGACAAGAAGATCTCCAACATCCGTGACCTGCTGCCTACTCTGGAGCAAGTTGCCAAGGCTGGCCGCCCACTGCTGATCATTGCTGAAGAAGTCGACGGCGAGGCCCTGGCTACTTTGGTCGTGAACACCATCCGCGGCATCCTGAAGGTTGTGGCTGTGAAGGCTCCTGGCTTCGGCGACCGCCGCAAGGCCATGCTGGAAGACATCGCCATCCTGACTGGCGGCAAGGTCATCGCTGAAGAAGTCGGCATGGCTTTGGACAAGGTCACTCTGGCTGACCTGGGTCAAGCCAAGCGCGTTGAAGTGGGCAAGGAAAACACCACCATCATCGACGGCGCTGGTGAAGCTGCTGACATCGAAGCTCGCGTCAAGCAAATCCGCATCCAGATCGAAGAAGCCACCAGCGACTACGATCGTGAAAAGATGCAAGAGCGCGTGGCCAAGTTGGCTGGCGGCGTTGCCGTGATCAAGGTTGGCGCTGCCACCGAAGTCGAAATGAAGGAAAAGAAGGCCCGCGTTGAAGACGCCCTGCACGCTACTCGCGCTGCTGTGGAAGAAGGCGTGGTTCCTGGCGGTGGCGTGGCTCTGCTGCGTGCCAAGCAAGCTGCTGGCACCATCAAGGGTGACAACGCTGACCAAGACGCTGGCATCAAGCTGGTGCTCAAGGCCATCGAAGCCCCTCTGCGCGAAATCGTGGCCAACGCCGGTGGCGAGCCTTCGGTTGTTGTGAACGCCATCCTGAGCGGTTCGGGCAACTACGGCTTCAACGCTGCCAACGACACCTACGGCGACATGATCGAAATGGGTATCCTGGATCCAACCAAGGTGACACGTACAGCTCTGCAAAACGCCGCTTCGGTGTCTTCGCTGATGCTGACCACCGAGTGCATGATCTCGGAATCGCCTAAGGACGACGCTCCTGCCGGTATGCCTGACATGGGCGGCATGGGTGGTATGGGCGGCATGGGCATGTAATGCTCATCAGAAAGCGGCGAAAGCCGCTTTCGCCCAGCGTGCCAAAGCGCTAACGAAAAAGCCTCCCATCGGGAGGCTTTTTTCATGGGCGAAGGGGATTCAAGCCTTGGCTTTGGCCCGCAGTTCGCGCTCATGGGCTTCGGTGTCTTCCTTGATGTGACGAGACACGAAGCGGCTGATGTA
>JBDKHX010000421.1:0-3227 GCA_039797415.1 Pseudomonadota bacterium
CGTCCAGCGCAGCGATTTCAGTGGGGGAAGCCGGGGTAGAGGGGGTCGAAGTCATGCAAAAAACGAATCGAAGGAGCAAGTTTGGGGCATTTGCCCAAGTTGGCAGTCTAGCGCGGCCTAAAATCAGGGTCTCCCCCCAAATTGCCGAACCATGCCACGCCAGCTTTTTGTCACCACCGCGCTGCCCTATGCCAATGGCCATTTTCACATCGGCCACATCATGGAATACATCCAGGCTGATATCTGGGTGCGATTCCAACGGATGCAAGGCAACCAGGTGCATTTTGTGGGTGCCGATGACGCACACGGCGCGCCGATCATGATTGCCGCCGAAAAGGTTGGCAAGACACCCCAGCAGTTTGTGGCAGACATCGCTGCAGGCCGCAAACCTTATCTGGACGGGTTTCACATCAGTTTTGATCACTGGTCGTCAACTGATAGCGCTGAGAACCACGAACTGGCACAAAGCATCTACCGTGCTTTGAAGGCCGAGGGATTGATCACGGTTCGCCCGATCGAGCAGTTCTTTGACCCTGAAAAGGGCATGTTCCTGGCCGACCGCTTCATCAAGGGTGAATGCCCCAAGTGCGGTGCCAAGGATCAGTACGGTGATTCGTGCGAGGTGTGTGGTGCCGTTTATGCCCCGACTGAGCTGAAGAACCCGTTCTCTGCCTTGAGCGGCGCCACGCCCGTGCTCAAGACCAGCGACCACTATTTCTTCAAGTTGTCGGATCCGCGTTGTTTTGAGTTTCTGGAAAACTGGACTCAAGACGGCAAGCTGCAAGCCGGTGTCGCCAAGAAGATCCGCGAGTGGTTCACCAAGGATGAAAACGGCGAGGGTGGCCTGGGCGACTGGGACATCAGCCGCGATGCGCCTTACTTCGGCATTGAGATCCCTGATGCGCCAGGCAAGTACTTCTATGTCTGGCTGGATGCGCCCATTGGATACCTGGCCTCGCTCAAGAGCTACTTTGCCGCAGGCGGCCCCAAGGCCAAGTATGGCGAGGCTCGCAGCTTTGATGAGTTCATGGCTGATCCTGCAGTTGAGCAGATCCACTTCATTGGCAAGGACATTACCTACTTTCACACCTTGTTCTGGCCCGCGATGCTGAAGTTCAGCGGCCGCAAGTTGCCCAATCAGGTCAACGTGCACGGCTTCATGACGGTCAACAACGGCGAGAAGATGTCCAAGAGCCGTGGCACCGGCCTGGACCCACTGAAGTACTTGAGCATTGGCATGAACCCCGAATGGCTGCGCTACTACATCGCCGCCAAGCTCAATGCCAATGTCGAAGACGTGGACTTCAACCGCGACGACTTCACGGCGCGTGTCAACAGTGACCTGGTGGGCAAGTTCATCAACATCGCCAGCCGTGCAGCGGGCTTCTTGAGCAAGCGTTTTGGTGGCCAGTTGACGGCCAACCTGGGTAGCGATGGCCAGACTTTGCTGAGCACCCTGCAAGCCGGCCGCGCTGGCATTGCCGAGTCTTACGAACAGCGTGAACTGGGCAAAGTGCTGCGCGAGATCATGCTGTTGGCTGACCGTGTGAACGAATATGTTGACGCCAACAAGCCCTGGGAGCTGGCCAAGCAAGAAGGGCAAGATGCCCGCTTGCAAGAGGTCTGCACGGTTTGCATTGAAGCCTTCCGCCTGTTGAGCATCTATCTCAAGCCTGTGCTGCCCGCCTTGGTTGCCAATGTCGAGGCCTTCTTGAAGGTCGAGCCGATGACCATGGAAGACGCAGGCAAGCTGCTGGGTGCTCACACCATTGGCGAGTACAAGCACCTGATGCAACGTGTCGACCCCAAGATGCTGGATGCCTTGTTTGAACCCAAGGTTGAAGAGGCGCCAGTGGTTGAGGCCGTCAAACCCGGCGGTGAAGACATTGCGCCCACCATCACCATCGACGATTTCGTCAAGGTGGATCTGCGTATTGCCAAGATCGTCAATGCCGAGCACGTTGAGGGCAGCACCAAGCTGCTGCGCTTGACCTTGGATGTGGGCGAGGGCCGCACACGCAATGTCTTCAGCGGTATCAAAGAGGCCTACAAGCCCGAAGACCTGATTGGCAAGCACACCGTGATGGTGGCCAACCTGGCGCCGCGCAAGATGAAGTTTGGCGTCAGCGAAGGCATGGTGCTGGCTGCATCACATGCCGATGAAAAGGGCACCCCCGGCATTTATGTGCTGGAGCCCGTTGCGGGCGCTCAGCCGGGCATGCGCATTCGCTGATCGAGGCTGATTGGAGTGGGTTGCGCTGTCAGCTGTCTTGCAAGCTCAGCGCGATCAAATCCAGGCACAACTGTGATGCTATGGCCGATCTGGCCAGGGGCATACATTCAGGCGCCGTCTTTTGGCGCGCTTGTTGGAACAAGTGCCATGCGCGGTGGCGCAATGCTTGATGTGCCGGTTGGTCGCGCAACATCATGGTCAGGCGGCGCAGGCCGACCAGCCATGCACGTTGCCACGGGCGTTTGTCAAAGCCCGGCTGTAGCTGCCAGAGGTCGCTTGCCGCGCCAATTGGTCACCTCGGTGGGCTTTGGTTTGAACATCCAGCCACAGTCCAAATCGTTCGATCCAGTCACGGCCACACACCAGCACGGCCTCTGGTGATCCGCTGACCAGCTCAATTTCCAACTCTTGCACGCGGGTGCTGTGCCCGCCTGCTGTGATGCTGCCCAGGTCGACGGCCATTTCCACCCAGCCCAGGCTGTGCCTGTCTGCATCGAACACCTGCAGTTCGGCTCGGTGCCGGTGCATGTCGGTGCGGTAGAGCTGAATCAAGCCACATTCACGCCCCTGTGGGTCCGTATCGGGTTGCCAGCCTAAGTCCCGTTGCAGCGCTGCAGCTGCGTCGCCTTGGTGCAGGTTCAAATGCGGCTCGATGGCTTGGCCCGCAGCAGGCACATGCGCGGCGACGTTGTCTTCTAGTCGGATCATGGGGTTGGCAGCGGCTGCTTTGAGCGTTTGCACCCAATCCTGATCCTCCTGGCGCACGCGCAAGGCGGCACGAGCACGCGCCAACTTGCGATCAGCGGTGTCGAAATAGGCCGCTTGCAGGCGCTGCGTGGGGGCTTGGTCGGGCAAATGCCTCACTGCGGCCAAAACGGTGTCCAACGAAGTGTCTGGAATCTGGAATTTGAGCTCGATTTCTTGCATAAACCTGATTGTCTGACGCATCAAGCGCCAGGAAACTGATCCAGGCCGATAAAATGCCGGGTTAAAC
>JBDKHX010000422.1:0-2769 GCA_039797415.1 Pseudomonadota bacterium
ATCCCGGGCCATGGCGGATTTCCAGCGCGCGCTCAAACCGGACGAAATAACGACGGGGTCGGACGCGACGCGAGGGCCCTCCGCCAAAGGACGGGGATTTTTTGTGGTGGTCCAACCGATCTGAGGTGCTAAAAACCCTATTGTTGAGAGGGTGATGAGTTGGCGGCGAGAGCGGTCAGGCATGAGGGGTTGGCAGGGTGTTTGAGTCTCCCAGCATACAAAAAGTTGAGTGCTTCGTGATGCAGTTGGCGCCTCTTTTGTCGCATCTTGGGGGCTCCCCTTGGACCCGGGGGGAACCTAAAAAGCTCCGAGTGGACTAAAATCTCAGGCTCCCGGTTGAAATCCCGGCGTCACATGACGTGGGATGACAGGGGCGTTGGGCTGGTTGGCCAGGTGTCGAGAGCGCGGTTGCGGCTGTGTTGTCGAGACCTTATTTTTTACTTTTGGAGCTTTTCTCATGACTACTGCCGCAGTTCAGGTGAACGCACCTGCCTACGTCAAAAACACCAAGACCGCCTGTGCGCCCAATTGGTGGCTGCCGGCTCGTTCAAGAAACTGAACCCAGAACTGCGTCCTAACAGCTACCTGGCCATCACCGATCCGTCGGACGTGGCCCGCGTGGAAGACCGCACCTTCATCTGCTCTGACGTCAAGGAAGACGCCGGCCCCACCAACAACTGGTGTGAGCCTGCTGAAATGCGCGCCAAGCTGCAAACTGGCGAAGGCGCTCTGTTCAAGGGTTGCATGAAGGGCCGTACCATGTACGTGATCCCTTTCTCGATGGGCCCTCTGGGTTCCAACATCGCCCACATCGGCGTGGAACTCTCTGACAGCGCTTACGTGGCCGTCAACATGAAGTTGATGACCCGCATGGGCAAGGGCGTGATCGACGTGCTGGGCGCCGATGGCGAATTCGTGCCTTGCATGCACACCGTGGGCGCACCTCTCCAAGAAGGTCAAAAGGACACCACCACGTGGCCTTGCAACCCCACTGTCAAGTACATCGTTCACTACCCAGCAACCCGTGAAATCTGGTCCTACGGTTCCGGTTACGGCGGCAACGCTTTGCTGGGCAAGAAGTGCTTTGCGCTGCGTATCGCTTCGACCATGGGTCGCGATCAAGGTTGGCTGGCTGAGCACATGCTCATCTTGGGCGTGACCAATCCTCAAGGTCAGAAGTTCCACGTTGCAGCCGCTTTCCCAAGCGCTTGCGGCAAGACCAACTTCTCCATGCTGATCCCACCAGAAGGCTACAACGGCTGGAAGGTCACCACTGTCGGTGACGACATCGCCTGGATCAAGCCCGGTGCTGACGGCAAGCTGTACGCGATCAACCCAGAAGCCGGTTACTTCGGTGTGGCCCCTGGCACCAACACGCTGACCAACCTGAACTGCATGAACTCGCTCAACCGCGACGTGATCTTCACGAACGTGGCCCTGACCGACGACGGCGACGTGTGGTGGGAAAGCATGACCGACACGCCTCCAGCTCACCTGATCGACTGGCAAGGCAAGGATTGGACGCCTCAAATCGCCAAGGAAACTGGCGCCAAGGCTGCCCACCCTAACGCACGTTTCACCGTGGCGGCGACCAACAACCCAGCGTTGGACCCAGAGTGGGACAACCCAGCAGGCGTGGCCATCGACGCGTTCTTGTTCGGCGGCCGCCGCTCCACCACCGTGCCTCTGGTGACAGAAGCCCGTGACTGGACTGAAGGCGTGTACATGGCTGCCACCATGGGTTCGGAAACCACCGCAGCTGCCTTTGGCGCACAAGGTGTGGTCCGCCGCGACCCATTCGCCATGTTGCCTTTCATGGGCTACAACATGAGCGACTACTTCCAGCACTGGCTGGACGTGGGCGCCAAGCTGCAAGCCGCCGGTCACAAGGTGCCGCCCGTGTACTGCGTGAACTGGTTCCGCAAGGGCGCTGACGGCAAGTTCGTGTGGCCTGGCTACGGCGAAAACATGCGCGTTCTGGAATGGATGCTGGGCCGTATCGCCGGCACCGCCAAGGGTGCTGAAAACGCCTTCGGTATCAGCCCGAACTATGAAGACATCAACTGGTCTGGCCTGAGCTTCTCGCAAGAGCAGTTCCAGTCCGTGATCAGCATGGACAAGGCCGCTTGGGCTCAAGAGTTGAAGCTGCACGAAGAGTTGTTCTCGCAACTGGCGTACCATCTGCCGGCCGAAATGCCTGCAACCAAGGCCAAGATCGAACAACGTCTGGGTCTGTGATCTGACGCTTTAGCGATCTCATGAAACCGGGCCTGGCGCCCGGTTTTTTATTCGTGTCAGAATCCGCCCCCTTCTCTCATATATCAATAAAAGGCTGATACCGTGGATTTGAAAGTGCCCATTCGCATCGTGGACGAGTTGAGCGATGACGAGTTTGCTTCGACAGGGTTGCTGGACCTGGCCAGTGGCGAGATCTCCCGCATCGAATACGAAGAGCTGGACCCTGATGCCGACGGCTACCCATTTGACCGTGACGATTACGAGTTCACCTGCGGTACTTTGAGCAACAACGGCCGTGACGTCGAGTTCCGCATTGATGTGAACAAGACCACGGGCCAATACTCCGTCAGCGCCAGCGAACTGCTGGAAATCAAGACCCGCGCTGCCACACTGTTCGCCCAAGGTAAATAAAGCGGCCCCCCCGTTTGTGGCAAAAGGCACTCAGTTGCCCGATTGTTTGCCATTGTCATTTGACAGCGTTGTGCCATAGTGGAAGCGACACTGTTGGCACACGACCGCACGCGGTGCGGA
>JBDKHX010000423.1:0-2891 GCA_039797415.1 Pseudomonadota bacterium
CTTGGATGCGTTGTTGCCATCGCCGCATCATGCGGCTGTATCCAGCCCTGACTGGACGGCTTCGGTGGCGTTTCGCTACCGCAAGCGCAGCTCGGCGGCTTGGGCTTCCGGTTGGTTGGAGCCGGTGCGTCATGTGGCGCACATCCGCTACGCGGACCTGCAAGAAGTCGACACCCAGAAAGAACGCTTCGCACGCAACCTGGCGCAGTTCGTGTCCGGCAAAACGGCTAACAACGTGCTGTTGTCGGGCGCACGTGGCACGGGCAAGTCATCCTTGGTCAAGGCCGCGCTGCAAGCGCACGCCGATCAAGGCTTGCGCCTCATTGAGGTCGACAAGGCCGACATGATCGACTTGCCTGATTTGATCGAATTGGTCAGTGATCGGCCCGAGCGCTTCATCATCTTTTGTGATGACTTGAGCTTTGACGATGGCGAGCCTGGCTACAAGGCACTCAAATCCATTTTGGATGGCACAGTGTCTGCCAGTGGCGATAACGTGATGATCATCGCCACGTCCAACCGCCGCCACTTGCTGCCTGAATACCATTCAGACAACAGCACCTACAAGCACACCGCAGATGGCGAGTTGCACCCCGGCGAGGCCGTCGAAGAAAAGACGAGTACCTGGCCATTGTGAGCCAGTGGCTGCAACACTTCGGCTTGCCCGCTACGGCCATGGATGCAGCGCGGCCTGAGGCCTTGGTCTGGGCCTTGGAGCGTGGTTCTCGCTCGGGCCGGGTGGCCTATCAATTTGCGCGCGACTATGCTGGCCGCGACGCATCAGGGGTGGCCCATGTCTGAGCGCAAGTCCTATCACGTGATGGACGCAACCGATCGCAAGCCTGTTGAAGTGGCGGTGGGCGTTTTGATTGAGCGCGATGCACAAGGGCGCGAGACGCGCTTTTTGCTCACCTCACGGCCTGAGGGCAAGGTGTATGCCGGTTATTGGGAATTCCCGGGCGGCAAGCTGGAAGCGGGTGAGACCGTTGAACAAGCCTTGCGTCGTGAGTTGCACGAAGAGATTGGGGTCACCATTGGTGAGGCGCATCCCTGGCAGGTCGAGATCATGGACTATCCCCATGCGCGCGTGCGTTTGAACTTTTGCAAGGTCTACGACTGGCAGGGTGAGTTCGAAATGAAGGAAGGTCAGCAGATGGCCTGGCAGACCTTACCCGTTGAGGTGGTGCCTGTTCTGCCGGGCACGGTGCCTGTGCTGCAATGGCTGGCGGCAGAACAGGGTCATGCAGGCATGACCCACCAAGACACGCCCAACTGAATCAGTTGGATGCGGCGCTGGCTGCAGCGGAGGGTGCTTCGCTGGCGGCTGATGCCACTTCACTGGCTGCGGATGCGCCAGATGCTGCGGCTTCTGTGTGCTCGGTGTCGATGCCGTGCTTTTCACCGCCCATGTCGATGTTGCCACCGCTTTTCATCAAAACAAAAATGGCGATCGCAGCAAAGGCTACGAAGCCCAACAACATCTTCCACATGCGTAGTCACTCCTATCGGGGTTGGCAAACAAGTTAGCGCGAAACATTGTTGATCAGGCCTGCCTGATCATGTGCCGGGGGCTTCCCTTGGTTTTTGTTCAGGCAATAAAAAACCCGGCATGAAGCCGGGTTTGTAGGGGCACCAAGTTCACTCGTCAGTGAGCTTGGCAACAAGCCTTGATCAGCTCAGTTGTTGGCTGATCAACTTGGTCAGCTCGAACATGGTGACTTGTGGCTTGCCGAAGATTGGCTTGAGCTTGTCGTCTGCATTGATGTTGCGCTTGTTAGCGGCATCTTGCAGATTGTGCTTCTTGATGTATTCCCAAACCTTCTTGGTCACTTCGGTACGGGGCAGCGGAGCTGCACCGATCACAGCGGCCAAGGCTGGGCTAGGGGTCAAGGGCTTCAGGAAGGCGGCGTTCGGTGCGCGCTTAGCTGCAGCTTTCTTTGCGGGTGCAGCGGCCTTCTTGGCCGGGGCTTTTTTCGCAGTTGCCATGTGAATTCACTCCATCAAGGGGTCAGATCTGATGCCAGGCCTCGGGCGACTGATCTATGTGTCAGTGTTCCTCTGAGGCGGTGCGTAGCAGATGGTAATGCCTCTTCCCTCTAAAAATCGGGGTTTGTGCATCTTTGTGGCCCTCGAACGTCATGAAATTTGTGCTGGGACAGCTTGTGCACCCTGTTTGATCAGGGTGTCCCCTGTGTTAGAGACGCTTTGTTGTCACTTTCAGTGTCAAATGAGCACTTCAATCACTGTGTTCGATGGAGAAAGTGCATGACCCCTCAATCCGTGCTGGCTCAACCGTTGACTTTGGCTTGTGGTGTGGTCTTGAAGAACCGCTTGGTCAAGTCCGCCATGAGTGAAGCGCTGGCTTTGAAGGCTGGCCGTGCCTCGCCGGAGTTGGCGCGTCTTTACGAGGTATGGGCGCAAGGTGGCATTGGTTTGTGCATCACCGGCAACGTGATGATTGACCACCGGGCTTTGGGTGAGCCCGGCAACGTGGTGATCGAAGACGAATCGGGGCTGCCTCAGTTGCAGCAATGGGCCAAGGCTGCGACGGCCAACAACACGCATTGTTGGGTGCAGTTGAATCACCCAGGCAAGCAGGCGCCAAAGGGCTTGAACAAGGAAACGGTGGCGCCATCGGCTGTGCCCTTCCGGCCGGAGATGAAAGCGTTTTTTGCACCCCTCGCGAGATGACCGATGCAGAAGTGCGTGACGCGATTGCCCGTTTTGGTGTGGCGGCCGGCGTCGTCAAAAAGGCAGGCTTCTCCGGTGTGCAGATTCATGGTGCGCACGGTTATCTGGTCAGCCAATTTTTGTCCCCTCATCACAACCAACGGCAAGACGAATGGGGCGGCAGTGCTGAAAAACGGCGTCGCTTTGTGCTGGCGGTGTTG
>JBDKHX010000424.1:0-4384 GCA_039797415.1 Pseudomonadota bacterium
TTCAACAGCGCCAACCGGGCGTCGGTGGTGAAGGCTGTGCCTTCCAGGGCCTTGAACGCTTCCTCCGCACGATCAAACAGGCCGGCCTTCATGAAATCATGGGCCAGTGCGTGTTGAGCCTTTTCGCGCTCTTCCTGGCGCAAGTCAGCCCGAGCCAGCAAGTGTTGGTGGACGCGAATGGCGCGTTCGTACTCTCCACGTCGGCGGAACAGGTTGCCCAGCGCAAAGTGCAGGTCTGAGGTGTCCGGGTCGTGCTGAACGGCTTCAATGAAGGCGTCAATGGCCTTGTCCTGTTGCTCGTTGAGCAGCAGATTCAGGCCCTTGAAATAGGCCTGGGGTGAGGCGCGGTCCTCACGCTTGAGTTGACGCAGATCCAGGCGGGAAGCCATCCAGCCCAGCAGAAAGACTGCTGGAAAGGCCAGCAGCAACCATTGCAGTTCGAAATCCATCCGCCTATTTTGCCGTGTTTACTTCGCAGGCTTGCGAGGTGCGGGCATATCAGGCGGGAAGGGCAGCTCAGCGGGCAGCGTCAAGGGGCCGGAGCGGGTGGATGGGCCTGCGCCATAAGCAGTTGTGGCAACGGGGGCGGCCGCTGTTGCGATGGCGTCAGGCAACCACAGCAAGCGCTTTTTGGCATCTTTGCGATGGCGCCACCAGCTGGGCACCATGGCCAGCACACCTGTGACGCAACCCATGGCAAACACCACCAGCACCACCATCACCATGGGCGCTTGCCAGTGGTAGCCCCAAAACCAATGCAGGTCGACTTCATGTCGATTGTTCAGCGCGAAGGCGAACAGCACGAAAAACAGGAAGCCTCGCCACAGCCAGTTCAAGGTGCGCATGGTGTCAGGATTCAGTCGATGGGTTTGACGATGCGGCCAAGCTTTCTTGTGCTTGACCTTGTTTGTCGACACCTTCGCGCAAGGCTTTGCCCGGCTTGAAGTGTGGAACGAGTTTTTCAGGGATCAGAACCTGTTCGCCCGAGCGCGGATTGCGGCCCATGCGGGGCGGACGACGGTTGATGGAGAAACTGCCAAAGCCACGAATTTCGATTCGGTGGCCCCGCGCCAAGGCATCGGACATGGCGTCCAGGATGGTCTTGACGGCAAACTCGGCGTCGCGTTGGGTGAGTTGTCCAAAGCGCTCGGCCAGGCGAGCCACGAGATCGGATCGAGTCATGAAGAGGGCTTGAAATCTGAGGCTGTGATGAATCCACCGGATGTTCTTTGAACGGGGTGTCACTCATCACAGCCCCCTGATTGGCGGGTAGCCAATCAGAAGGTGGTGAACTGAAGCCTATGTTGTCACACAGGCCCAGTTTTCAAAGGCTGAATCAGCCGTTGTTTTGGTCCAGTTTGGCCTTCAACAGGGCGCCCAAGCTGGTAGTGCCGGAGCCTTCCTTGGTGGTTTCGGTGCTCAGACGTTGCAGAGCTTCTTGTTGCTCAACATTGTCCTTGGCCTTGACCGACAACTGGATGTTGCGTGTCTTGCGATCGATGTTGACGATCACAGCAGTCACTTCGTCGCCTTCTTTCAGCACGTTGCGAGCGTCTTCAACGCGGTCGCGGCTGATTTCGGAAGCGCGCAGGTAACCCAGGATGTCTTCACCCAGGTTGATCTCAGCACCCTTGGCGTCCACAGTCTTGACCACGCCAGTGACGGTTGCGCCACGGTCGTTCAAGGTTGTGAAGTTGGTGAATGGATCGCTGTCCAGTTGCTTGATGCCCAGGGAGATGCGCTCGCGCTCGACGTCGATGGCCAAAACGATGGCTTCAACTTCTTGACCCTTCTTGTAGTTGCGCACGGCGGCTTCGCCAGGCTCGTTCCAAGACAGGTCAGACAAGTGCACCAGACCGTCGATGCCAGCGGCCAGACCGACGAACACGCCGAAGTCAGTGATCGACTTGACAGGACCCTTGACCTTGTCGCCGCGCTTGAAGTTTTGCGAGAAGTCGTCCCATGGGTTCGGCTTGCATTGCTTCATGCCCAGGGAGATGCGACGCTTGTCTTCGTCGATTTCCAGGACCATGACTTCCACTTCGTCGCCCAGGTTGACGATCTTGTTAGGAGCCACGGAGACGTGCACCAGGCCTTCGATGCCGGGTTCGATCTCAACGAATGCACCGTAGTCAGCAATGTTGGTGACCTTGCCGAACAGACGTGTCGAAGCAGGGTAACGGCGGGAAACGCCAACCCATGGATCGTCGCCCATTTGCTTCAGGCCCAGCGAGACGCGGTTCTTTTCTGCGTCGAACTTCAGGACCTTGGCCGACAGTTCTTGACCCACGGTCACGACTTCGGATGGGTGACGGACACGGCGCCATGCCATGTCGGTGATGTGCAGCAGACCGTCGATACCGCCCAGGTCCACGAATGCACCGTATTCGGTGATGTTCTTGACCACGCCGGCAACGATTGCGCCTTCGCGCAGTGTTTCCATCAGCTTGGCGCGTTCTTCGCCCATCGAAGCTTCAACCACAGCACGACGCGACAACACGACGTTGTTGCGCTTGCGGTCCAGCTTGATGACCTTGAATTCCATGGTCTTGCCTTCGAACGGCGACATGTCCTTGACAGGGCGCGTATCGAGCAAAGAACCTGGCAAGAAAGCACGGATGCCGTTGACCAGAACGGTCAGACCGCCCTTGACCTTGCCGTTGACGGTACCGACCACGAAGTCGCCGGAGTCCAGAGCGGTTTCCAGGGACAGCCAGGAAGCCAGACGCTTGGCCTTGTCGCGCGACAGGATGGTGTCGCCGTAGCCGTTTTCGATGGCGTCAACAGCCACGGACACGAAGTCGCCCACTTGGACTTCGATTTCGCCCTGGTCGTTGCGGAATTCGTCGATAGGCACATAAGCCTCAGACTTCAGGCCAGCGTTGACAACCACGAAGTTGTGTTCAACGGCCACCACCTCAGCGGTGATGACTTCGCCCGTGCGCATATTGGCACGTTGCAACGACTCTTCAAAAAGGGCGGCAAAAGATTCAGACATGGAATTTCCTGTGCTGGCGGGTGCCAGCGGAAACGCTCGGATCGACAGGAACGACCAGAGCGGGTTGGGTTGAAGAACATGACATCCGGGCCAGTTTTGCAACTGGCCTTGAACGACCAAACGCCTGCCTAGCAGCAAGCGCTGGATGTCACAGCCTTTGAAAAAACCTCACCCCAGATCAAGACTTGACCAGGACGTGAGGCCAGCCATCTACCCACCAGCCCAGTACCGTGTCGACCGATTGGTCGATCGTCAGTGCCGAGTTGTCGAGCAGACGGGCGTCTGCAGCAGGGACCAGAGGCGATATCGCGCGGGTGCGATCCCGCAAGTCGCGCGCCTCCAAATCTGCGCAAATCTCTTCTAGATTAGCAGAAATCCCTTTTGAAATCAATTGGTTATACCGGCGCTCTGCCCGCTCTGCAACGGTGGCCGTTAAAAACACCTTCAAACCGGCATCCGGGAAGATCACGGTGCCCATGTCGCGGCCGTCTGCCACGAGGCCAGGCATGCCGCGGAATGACAGTTGCAGCTCGACCAAGGCCTGGCGTACGCCTGGGTAGGCTGAAATTTTGGAAGCCGTTTGCCCGATCACTTCGCGGCGCAATTCGTCGCTGACGTCGCAGCCATCGAGCCAGACATGGTGCGCTTCAAAGCGCAAGGTCAGTTCATGGCCGATTTTGCGGGCCAGCTGTTCCAGCCCTGCCTGGTCGTCGGTGCTGACGCCGCGGCTGATGGCGGCCAAGGCCGTGACGCGGTAAAGCGAGCCCGAATCCAGAAACTTGTAGCCCAGACGGGTCGCCAGGGCGCTGGCGAGGGTGCCTTTGCCGGATGCCGTTGGGCCGTCGATTGTGATGACGGGGATCAGGTCGGGGTTGGTTTGGGCAACCTGGAACAGCGTTTCAAAGTAGTCCGGAAAGGTCTTGCCCACACAGCGGGGGTCGTCAATCCGGACCGAAATATTCTGTCCGGGAGCCTTGGGTGCGACCGGGCTGAAGGCGGCCAGCGAGAAGCACATCGCCATGCGATGGTCGTCGTAGGTGTGGATGCTGCCGTGCTGCCAGGCGCCTTCGGGTGGGGTGACTTCAATGAAGTCTTGCCCTTCCACCACGGTGGCGCCGAGTTTGCGCAGCTCGCAGGCCATGGCGGCAATGCGGTCGGTCTCTTTGACACGCCAGCTAGCGATGTTGCTCAGGCGCGTAGTGCCTTCGGCATACAAGGCCATCACAGCCAGGGTCATGGCTGCATCCGGGATGTGGTTGCAGTCCATGTTCACGGCCTTCAGGGGCCATGTGCCGCGGCGGATTTCGAGCCAATTGGGGCCACTGGTCACATGGGCGCCCATGGCTTGGGCGGCATCGACAAAACGGATGTCGCCCTGAATGGAGG
>JBDKHX010000425.1:0-3395 GCA_039797415.1 Pseudomonadota bacterium
GGCTTCAGCATCCCATTCCCAACTGCCCGTTTTTGCAATCCGCTCTGTGCGCTCCATCATCATTTGGATGCGGCGCAACTTCTCCTCGTGAGGCAATTCCAAACTCCCACCCTGATCTTTATTGGTCATACAACTCCTCTGGTCAGCGGAGCAGGTCAAACCATTGCAACTGAATTCATACCCGCTGGCAATGGGTATTGACCTATATATGCACATCGCCCAACTCGGGCTGAACCGGGGCTATGGACCCGTCAAACGGGCCGTGGCCAATTTGCCAATTAACGACACCCGTTGCACATTTTCCATAGGGCTTTTCCGGAAGGGAATATCCGAGATTCTGCGATGTCGCCTTTTCATCCACACTGTGTCAACAGCCTGTTTTGCCCCTGCGGATTCGAGCGCTCTGATCTCATACAAGTTCTACCACTGAGGAGAAGACCGATGATGACTTCCGTTCCTACGCAACGGCGATCAAGCCTGCGCGTCAAGCACGCTTTGCGCGCGCTGGTGCCTGCTTTGGCCGCAACGGCGATCAAGCCTGCGCGTCAAGCACGCTTTGCGCGCGCTGGTGCCTGCTTTGGCTTTGCTTGCCATCGGGTCAGAAGCCGCTGCCAGCACCTTGAATCAAAACGTCTCCTGGACGATTGACCGCGCTGGCACGACCAACAAGTACCGCGTCGTCGCTTATGGTGACTCGATCTACGCAGGCTACAACGGCTCGACCACCAACGCCGCCAAATACTCGGCCCCAACGGTTGAAGCCGAATACCTGGCTGCAACCTGGAACGCTGACATCGAGAGCGTGCGCCGCACCAAGTCTGGCGCGATTGCCTCTGACGTTTACACCAACAAGATCGTCGCAGAAAAGTCGTACATGCAGGCGACCAAC
The DNA here is from genome assembly GCA_039797415.1 of Pseudomonadota bacterium. Lineage (GTDB taxonomy): Bacteria > Pseudomonadota > Gammaproteobacteria > Burkholderiales > Burkholderiaceae_C > Aquabacterium. The sequence continues at coordinate 890 of JBDKHX010000425.1, forward strand.
ACCCGCGTCGTCACATTCGAAATGTGCGGCAACGATGGCCTGCAAGCTCGCACCGCATTCAAAAAGCAAACAGGCACCTGTGATTACAGCGGGATGAACACAGGTGTAGCCAACTGCAAGACCTATGTCGCTGCAGCCATGGACTACATCAACGCCAACGCCTATGCTGGCGTCAAGCTGAAGATCATCTCCAACCTGCACTACCCCGGCTACGCTGCTGACAACGTTTTGCAGACTTTGTTCTTGCCCAAGCTGGCGACCATGAACTACTGGATGTGTGAGTACGCTCGTCAAAAGGGCTTCAAGTGCGCAGACAACTTTGCTGAGTACATGGGTGCTGACTACGACACCAATGGCGACGGCAAGGTCGACACCGATGGCCTGCGTTATGTGCCTGGCGAAAGCGAGTCCAGCTACGTGACCCGCATCACCAACACGCTGCGCTCGACGATTCGGGACTCGAACACCCACTTCGTGTCGGCCAGCAGCAGCTATGACTACATCCAGTCGGATGACACCCACCCCACTTACAACGGTGGTACCGTGTCTGCTGGTTTGTTGGGCGGCTCCACAGGTACCGGTGCAGCGCGCTACACCACCATCACCGGTGGCAAGAACCCGATCTGGAACCAATATGGCCACGAGCGCATGGGCTGGGCTGTATCGACGTCCAACCCACCTGCACCTTGATAGCCAGGACGACATAGCACCATGGACGCGCCACGTCACACACATCCACACGCCAACAATCGGGTTGCGGTTGATCAGTCGTGGCGCCCGTCCGTGGGCTATCTGTTGATTGCGCTGGGGCTCGCCGTGGGCGGCCTCAGCTATTTATGTTTATCTCTGCCCTCGTCGTCGGATGTGACGGCGGATGGCAGCACGGCCCAGTCGGTCTCAGCCACTGCCAATGGCCCCGCATCAGCTTGGCCGATTCAGGCGACCGTTCCGACATCCGAAGTCACGCGCACCGGGGTGACCGCGCCAAGCGAACCTGAGCGCGACAATGATCCGACGCCCGACCTGTCCAATTACGTCGCGCGGGGCGAAAAGCCCACCATGAATGAAGTGATCGACCGCCTGCATCAAGCCGGCATTCATACCGGCCTGGGTGCATTCAATCCACCGGGCACCCGCCCCCCGATGGTCGGTCTGGCTGTGCCGGAAGGTTATGTGTTGCCTGACGGCTATGTGCGCCACCACCAAGCCACCGATGATGGCCAACGCATTGAAGCGATCTTGATGTTCGCACCAGGCCGTACTGTTTATGACGCGGCCAATCGCCCCATCGACATCCCCAAAGACCGTGTCGTGACGCCTGAGTTGGCGCCGCCCGGCTTCCCTATCCGGCGCATCACCATTCCGGCGCCCATTGAGTCTGGGAGATCCGGGCTCTGAACGCTGCTACTCACTCGTCGATGTCTGGCGGGCGCATGGTGATCGGCATCCTGGCCAGCGCGGCCCTGTGCGGTTTATACGCACGGGGCGATGCCGGATGGATGCTGGGCTTTGTGGCCTTGGTGCCTTGGCTCTACACCCTGTCATCACATCAGACGCTGCGCGGGGCTTTGCTCAGTGGCTACCTGATGTCGCTGGCGTTCACGGCCGCGGTGTTTGCCTGGTTTGGCGTGGCCATTGGCAGCTACACCGAAGTGGGATCGGCCACCGGGCTGGTGTTGCTGCTGATCGGCGCCCCCTTGTTTCAACCACAGTTCATGGCCTACACATGGGTTCGCCATCTGGCGGGCCAACGCCATGGCCCAACCCTCACCGCACTGGCAGGCGCGGCCGCCTGGGTGGCCACAGAACGGCTGGTGCCACGCCTGTTGGGCGACTCATTGGGGCACGGCCTGTACCCATCAGAATGGATGCGACAGGCCGCAGACGTGGGTGGCGTCGCGGGCCTGACCTTGGTGATGGTGCTGACAAACGAATGCCTGGCTGACGCGGTGACTCGTCGTGCGATGGGCGTGCGTGCGATGGTCAAGCCATTGGCACTGGCAGCATGTTTGCCGGCCATCCTGGCTGGCTACGGATACCTGACCTTGTCAGGCATGCCCCCCGCCCCGAGCGACAAACCACTGCGTTTGGGCTTGATCCAATCCAACCTGTTTGACTACGAACATCAGCGCCAGGAAAAAGGCGCCTACGCGGTGGTGCGTGACATTTTGGACACCCACTTCGCGATGAGCTACGACGCAGTCGTCAGGCAACACGCGGATGCCGTTCTGTGGTCCGAAACCGCCTACCCCACAACTTTTGGCCATCCAAAAAGTGAAGCCGGAGCGGAGCTGGATCAGCAGATTTTGGGCATCGTCAACTCGGCAGGCGTTCCGTTTGTGATCGGCACATACGATCGCGATGCAGCCGGCGAGTACAACGCCACAGCCTTTGTGGAACCACGCACCGGCATATTGGGCTTCTATCGCAAAACGCGCTTGTTCCCACTGACTGAATATGTTCCGGCCTGGATGGATGGCCCCACCTTCCGACGCTGGGTGCCATG
>JBDKHX010000426.1:0-3399 GCA_039797415.1 Pseudomonadota bacterium
ACCTGAATTTTGGTATTGAGTTGTTTGATCAGTTCATCACGTGTGTCCAGCAAGTCGTTGGGTGCATGGCCTGACCCTTGTGTGATGGCAATTTTTTGGTTGACGTCGGCGATCTGTGCAGCCAGATCATTGATTTGCGAGACGGTGGCCTTCATGTCAGCCAGTACGCCGGCTTGCATGTCGATGAGTTGGTTGCCTGCGCTTTGCATGCGGCTGGCCAGATCTTGTGCGCGGGCCAGTGCAACTTGTCGGGCAGACAAGTCTTGCGGTTGATTGGCGACGTCTACGAAGGAGTTGAGCATCTGGCTGGCGGTGTAGCCAATGCCTTCCTCTCCGGTGGCGAAAATCTTCTCCAACTGTTGCAGCTTGCCCAGGCGAGTCTGATCCGCAGATGATGCGGCCAGATTGGCGTTGGCTTGTCGCGCCAGGAATTGATCACTGGATCGGGTGACGTCTTGAACGCGTACGCCACGTCCAAAGAAACCTGCACCGGTGAACTGTCCGCCTTCAGTGGCCAGTTCAACCGTTTGGCGTGAGTAGCCCGCTGTATTGGCGTTGCTGATGTTGTGGCTGACCGTTTGCAATAGCGCCGTGTTGGCCAACATGGCCCGGGTGCTCAATGCCAGAATGTTTGATCCCATTGTGTGCTCCGATCAGCCATTCATGTGATCGAACGCTGCAAGCGCAGCGTGGTGTTGATCACGTTGGTCAGTTTGGTTGCGTAAGCCGGGTCTGTTGCATAACCAGCTTTTTGCAAACCTTGTGCGTAGTCCTTTGCCGAGTCCGCCATCGCAACGGTTTGACTGTAGCGTGGGCTCTGACTCAGCAGGCGTGCGTGGTCGGTGAAGGCCTCTGCGTAGGAGTCATAGGCGCGAAATTTGGCCGTGACTTTTTGCGCAACCCCGTTGGTGTATTCAGTGGTTGTCACTTCTGCCACTTTGCCCTTCCAGCCTGGGCCTGCCTTGATCCCAAACAGGTTGTGACTGGAGCTGCCGTCGGGCATCTTGATTTCATGCTTGCCCCAACCTGATTCCTGTCGCTCACGGTTTGTGAGGTTGCCGGTGCCGAGGCGGCCGTGGCGGGTTGTTTCAGCGAGGGCAGGGTGACGGTGCTATTGAAGCCCCGCGTATCAACCTCAGACTGGAGCCCCATTTGACGTTCCAGTTGCTTGGCAATCTTCTCAGCCAAACCGCCCGGGATGCCCGTCATTTGATTGGCAAACTGGGTGTCCAGCATGCTGGTGCCCATTTCAGTGGCCTGGTTGTCCAGCATGCCTGTGCTCATGGTGGAGGCGCGCATGCTTTTCATCAGCTCTTGCATGAACAGGCCTTCCAGCTGCTTGGCAGCTTCCTTGATGCCTGCACGCGGGTCGGTGCCTGAAGAGGACTTCAAGCGGTCTAAAGACCGCAAGTCCATCGTCAAGTTGGTGTTACCGGTTTGAGAGAGTGCCATCAGATCACCTCTAGCTCAGCTTCCAGCGCGCCAGCAGCCTTCATGGCTTGCAAGATGGCCAGCAGATCTTGCGGGTTGGCGCCCAGGGTATTGAGAGCCTTGACCACGTCGGTGAGCTTGGTGCCCGCTGGCAGCTGGATCAAGGAGCCGGGTTCTTGGTTGATGCGGATATCGGTTTTTTCAGCCGCAACGGTTTGCCCTTGCGACAAGGGGTTGGGTTGGCTGATGACCGGCGTGGAGCTGATGGTCACAGACAGGTTGCCATGCGCCACGGCGCAGGGACCAATGGCCACAGCCTGGTTGACCACAATCGACCCGGTACGGGCATTGATGATGACCTTGGCCGCAGGCACGGCGCGGTCGATGGGCAGGTTTTCCAGGTCGGCCATGAAGGCCACACGCTCACCGGGTTGAACAGGTAGTCGAACCGAGATGGTGCGGCCGTTGATGGCTTCGGCTACCCCTGCGCCTTTGGCTTTGTTGATGGTATCTGCCACTTCGCGGGCCGTGTTGAAATCGTCGGCTTGCAGGTCCAACTGGGCCACCGCACTTTGAAGCCAGGGCGTGGGTACGCTGCGTTCAACCGATGCGCCGTTGGGGATGCGGCCGGCACTGAGGTGATTGATCTGAACTTTGGCGCCACCAGCTGATGCGCCGGCGCCGCCCACGATCAGGTTGCCTTGAGCCATCGCGTAAATCTGGCCGTCCATCCCCTTGAGCGGTGTGGCAATCAAGGTGCCGCCGCGCAGCGATTTCGCATTGGCCAGGGATGACACGTTGACGTCCAGCGATTGACCGGGCTGAGAAAAGGGAGGCAGGGTGGCGGTTACCAACACGGCGGCCACGTTTTTGAGCTGCATGGCAGCGCCATTGGGCACAGTGATGCCCAACTGCTGCAGCATGGCATTCAAACTTTGTGCAGTGAAGGGCGCGGAGGTGGTTTGATCGCCCGTGCCATCGAGGCCGACGACCAGGCCATAGCCCATCAATTGGTTGGCGCGCACGCCTTGAACGGCGGCAATTTCCTTGAGCCGAACGGCTTTGGCTTCAACCGGCCACCACAGGGCTGCCGATGCGGCCGTGAAGGCCATGGCGATGAGCCATTTGAGGATGCGATCGGAGGTGTTCATGGGGCCGACTCTTTTGAGGGTTCGGTCCCATTTTGGACATCTTTAGAGCGGCAGAATGTTCAAAAAGAAGCGTCCTAGCCAGCCTATTCCTTGAGCATCGGCTTGGGCGCCTCTGCCCTTTTGCTCAATGCGAACATTGGCAATCTGGGTCGATGCCACGGTGTTACCCGGTTGGATCGTGACAGGATCGATCTGCCCGGAGAATTTCAGGATGTCGACGTTTTTGGCGACACCAATTTGCTTCTCTCCGGAGATGATCAAATGCCCGTTTGGCAGCACCTCCAGCACCGTGCAGGTGATGGTGCCCGAGAAGTTGTTGTTGCTCTCGGTACTGCCTTTGCCATCAAAGGTGTTGGACGATTTGCCATTGACGTCCAGCTTGGCCAATTGATCGGCACGCACGAAAGGCGAGGCCGCAATGGCGCCGGTTACGACGCCAACCTTTTCGATCGAGCTGGTTGTTTCCTGCTTGGCGCTGATCTTTTCGTCGATGGTGACCGTCACGATGTCGCCCACCATGCGCGCACGGTAGGTTTCATACAGCGGACGGTAGCTGGCCGACTGAAAAATCGCACCATTGTTGGCAGCAACGTAGCGCGAGGCCTCGGGGCGAGCTTGGGTCGGCTCGACCACATCGACGGTGGGCGCCGTGATCAAGCAACCACTGAGGGACAAGCAGGCCGCAGCCACGGCCATCAGGCGGCTAGATGGAAGGGCTTTCATCACAGTTGTCCCAGGCGTTGAAGCATCTGATCCGAGGTCTGGATGGCCTTGGAGTTCAACTCATAGGCGCGCTGAGTCTGAATCATGGAGACCA
>JBDKHX010000427.1:0-3953 GCA_039797415.1 Pseudomonadota bacterium
TTTGCGCAGCCTCTGGTGTCCGCCGCGTTTGTCCAGCGTTATGTCCAACCGACAGTGTCATCCGATTCGGTTTGGGCATATGTGGCCCGTGATCAAAAGGCGTCAGTCGATGACAAGGCATCTGACTTGTACTCGCAGTACACCAAAGCACAAGCTGCACTGGTGGCTTACGTTCAAGACGTGACGAAACAGTCCGGTTTGACGTTTGATCAGGCGTACAAGGCCTTCCGGGGTTTGACGGCCTCAGAGCAAGCCGGCTTGGTTGACAAGAAGAAGGCCGTGTCCGTCTCGATGCTGTCGGCCATGATGGCCGCAGGAAATGGTGTGGATGCCTACGCCAAGCTGTGGGATCAACGTGTGGCCCAGGCCAAGTTGGATAACCCGAACATCGACACAGGCTATGACTCGGTGTTGTTTGGCCAATTCCGTGACGATGTGGTGATGTCCGAGTTGCAGCGCATTGGCTCGGTGGTGACCAGCGTGGCCGACTCTGATAACCCAGTCATGAACGAGCGCCGCAAACTGGTACGTGATGAGCTGTGGCGTCAAGCGCGTCAGTTGACCGAAGTGGCAGGCTTGGCAGCACCCTATCAATTTGAGGGCAATTTGAATCTGGCATCCAGCAAGATTCAAACGCAGGGCCATGGCGACTTGGGTCAGGGCGGAATTGATCTGTTTGTTCCTGGCGGCGGAGTCCAGGTCGGACGAGCGTCCGCATCTGAATTCGATCGCTCAACAGATGAGGCGCCTCGTCGTGGTTTGATTGCGCAGGATGGCGGCAGCATCCGCTCGTATTCAGCCGGAGACTTCCAGGTCAACTCGCAGAAGGCCTTCGTGGTCGGATCGGGTGATTTGATGGTGTATTCGTCCAACGGCAACATCGACTCGGGGCGTGGTTCCAACACCGACTTGGCGGTTCCGCCTTTGACTGCTCAAACCGATCCATTCACCGGCGGCAAGCAATTCGTGTCCAAGGCGCCGACATCTGGTAGTGGCATCGGTATTTTGAAAAATGCAGATGGCTCATCCGAAGGCAAGGTCAGCTTGCTGGCGCCAAATGGTGAGGTGCGGGCATTGGATGCATTTATCCAGGGGCCGCAGATCGAATTGCCAGGCAAGGTGATTGGGGCCGATAACGTCAAGGGGGATGTCAAGGGTCAAGCGCCTGCTCCTGTGGTGTCTGTGAATCTGGCGATCAACTCCGGGCTGGGTGCTGAAACGGCGGCAGGAGACACCAAGGATCAGCTAGAGGCCAAAAAGACCCAAGCTAAGACCAGATCTTCTTTGGTAACGGTGGACCTGTTGGGATTGGGAGAAGAGCCTGGAGCCGGACCGTCGGACGCAAACGACGAAAAGCAAAAGGATTGCAAGAAGGAAGATTGCAAGCGGTAAGCAAAACATGACTCCCCCTACCCATGGGGGAGTTTCCTTTTGTGACGTCGCGATGACGGAGATTTGCGGTCGATTGATCCGTGTGGACTAATCGTTCGACCTCACCACGACACACGCTCTTTCGACAATCAGGGCTTCCTTGCGAGTGATGGATGTCCCATGAAAGTATTGCGTTCCTTGACCCTGGCCATGGCCATCGGTGCCGGCATGATGCCGCTGACTTCTCAAGCATGGTGGAGTGGTGACTACAAGCACCGCACCAAGGTGACCTTGAACACGACCGCTCAAGGCGTGGAAACCAAAGAGGCCTTGTCGGGCGTGGTGACGGTGGTGACATCCGTGTGGTGGCGGCTGATGACAAGACGCCCCTGAAGTTCTGGGTTGAACGCTTTGACTCCACCAACGAGTTGGCAGTGTTGTGGGTGCAGGTGCCAAGCGTGGCCCCAGGCACTGACAAGAACAATATCTTCGTTTACGCAGGTAACGAGCAAGCCGTAGCCGAAGCCAACAGCGCCGCCATTTTTGATGGCGCCATGTTGGCCGCCATCAGCATGAGTGGCAAGGACGCTGAAGCCATCGATGCAAGCGGCCAGATCAAATCGACTGCGGCCATCAGCCGTGAAGCCAATGGCCTCATGGGCGCGGCAGCCAAGCTCGATGGTCAGCAATCGATCACCTGGGCGAGCGACAAGCTCAAGGCCCCCGCATCCGGTCCGTACAGCGTCAGCATGTGGATCAAGCCAGAGGTGGCGCAAGGTCAACTGATCAAGCAAGGCCCGTTGGCGCTTGACCTGGTGGCCGGCAAACTGACCGCCTCCTTGGGCGCTTTGAAAGCTGTGGGCGGTGACTTGCCTGTCAATGCGTGGGCGCATGTGGCCATCACCGTGGGTGCCGGCCAGTTGACCTTGTATGTCAATGGCGCACAAGCCGCGCAAGCCGAACTGGCTGCCACCTCGGCAGGCATCGAAGGCCCATTGTTGGTGGGTGAAGGCTTCAAAGGCTTGGTCGATGAGCTGGAAGTGGCTGCAACCGTTCGCAGCGCCGACTGGATCAAGCTGGCCAGTGCTGCCCAAAGTGCGGATGCCAAGCTGGTGGCAACCATCACTCAGGCTGAAGATTCCGCCAATGCGGAAGAGGGTGGCGAGCCGGGCTATTTTGGTGTCTTGCTGGATAACCTGACGGTTGACGCCTGGGTTGTCATCATCATCTTGGGCATCATGTTTGTGGTGGCGTCTTGGGTGATGGCCACGAAGGCTGTGCTGGTTGGACGCGCTGATCGTGACAACCAAAGCTTCCTCAAGCGCTTCCGCGATGCCCGTGATGTGATGTCGGTGGGAGACTTGTCATACAAGCATTCGACGCTGGCTCGTCTGTACACCGCAGGCTTGCGTGAGTTGACCAAGCGTGACGTGGGCCAGGCTGGTACGCCTGGTCTGTCAGGTGCATCGATTGATGCAGTCAAGGCAGCCATTGATGCCGACCTGGTTCGCGAGAACCACACCTTGAACGCCAAGATGGTGTTGCTGACGATTGCGATTTCGGGCGGTCCCTTCTTGGGCCTGCTGGGCACCGTGGTGGGCGTGATGATCACCTTTGCTGCGATTGCCGCCGCCGGTGATGTGAACGTCAACGCCATTGCCCCAGGTATTGCTGCCGCTTTGCTGGCCACCGTGGCTGGCTTGGGTGTGGCGATCCCTGCTCTGTTTGGCTACAACTATCTGGCTGCTCGCATCAAGAACATCTCGTCTGACATGCAAATTTTTGTCGATGAGTTTGTGACCCGTGTGGCTGAAAACTACGGCACCCGTTGATCCGGTTTACCACCACACAGGAGTAAGCCGTGTCAGCAGACATCAAAGCCGACAACCAGCCGTATGACGACATCAACATCACCCCGATGTTGGACTTGGCATACGTGCTGCTGGTCACGTTCATCATCATGACCACAGCTTCGGTGCAAGGGGTGAAGGTGAAGCCCCCGTTGACTCAGGCGGCCAATAACCTGGCCAAGCCGCAAACCCGAGGGATCACCATCACCGCTGATGGTCAGGTCTATCTGGATGCCTACCCCGTCAGCATCGATCAGTTGCAGACGAACCTGGCTCAGTACAAAGCGGCCAACCCCAATTTGCCTGTTGTGTTGAAGGCCGATGCCGCCGCGCAGTACGACAAGGTGATGGAGGTGCTGGAAGTGGCCAAGCGGCTGGACATCACCGAAATTGGTCTGGCGACCAAGCGGGCCCAATAAGGAGGGACGTGTCATGCATGTTCAAGACGACGTTAAACCTTACGACACCATCAACGTGACCCCGATGTTGGATCTGGCCTATGTGCTGTTGGTGGTGTTCATTTTGATGACCACCGCCTCGGTCCAAGGTTTGAGCGTCAGCATGCCCAAGCCGAGCAACAAGCCGAGCACGGAAAAGCATGAACTCAAAGTCGTGCAAGTGATGCCCGATGGTGCCGTATTGATCAACGGGGCATCGGTGAGCTTTGCTGAACTGGAGTCCCAGTTGCAGCAGGCCAAGGCCCGTGATCCCAAGATGAGTGTGGCCATCAAG
>JBDKHX010000428.1:0-2859 GCA_039797415.1 Pseudomonadota bacterium
AACCCGTTCCACACCACCTTCACTGGCTTTGACGGCATGCTGCAAGTAAAACGCCGTGTCAGTGGGTTGCAAGGGGTTGGGCAGGGCGGCCAGCAGGCGCTTGGCGTCCATCAGGGCCAGTTCCTGGTCAATCTCGACATCGGGGTCGTTCTGGGCGGCTTCCAGCTCTTTGGCCTTGGCCGGTTCTTGCACGATGCTTTGCAAGATCCCACGCACTTCGGTCACAAAAATCAGTTTGTCAGCCTGCAGGGCGATGGCCGCACTGGTGGCCACGTCTTCCATGCTCAGGTTGAAAGCCTCACCGGTGTGCGAGAACCCAAACGGCGACAACATCACCAGGGCGCCCGTGTCGATGGCGCGGCGCACGGCCATGGCGTCGATCTTGCGGACCAGACCGGTGTGCATGAAGTCGACACCGTCCACGATGCCAACCGGGCGGGCGGTCACAAAATTGCCTGAAATGACACTGACGGATGCGCCTGCCATGGGCGTGTTGGGCAAACCCAGAGAAAACGCCGCTTCAATCTCGTAGCGCAACTGGCCAGCAGCCTCTTGGGCGCAGTCCAACGCCATCGAGTCCGTGATGCGCATGCCGTGGCTGGATGCGCATGCCGTGGCTGAACTTGGACGAATGGCCCTTGGTGCGCAACTGCTCTTCCAGTTGGGGGCGGAAGCCGTGCGTCAGCACAATTCGGATCCCCATGGCCTGCATCAAGGCCAGGTCTTGCACAAAGCTTTCCAGCTTGCCGGCTGCAATCAACTCGCCAGACAGGCCAACCACGAAGGTTTTGCCTCTGTGGGCGTGGATGTGCGGTGCCACGGAACGAAACCAAGGCACAAAAGTATGGGGAAAGACCAGGTCCATGTCGCAGTGAGTTGCTTTTTGTCAGCAAGCCCGAGGCTCGGGCATCAAGTCGCCATCGTAAATGTAAATGGCTGGGGTGGATTGCCGGCGGTATTTCATTGATTGAAATGTGATGAATGTGGCCTACTGATTGCAGGTGTTTTGTTTCCATAACTGACAAAAACTTAGACAAAGGACATTCGCCGTGAACTTATCTGCCGGACCGGTGAAAGAAATCTTTCCTTATCTGCGTGTCAAGGGGGCCGCAGACGCCATCGAGTTTTACAAGGTGGTTTTTGGGGCGATTGAGGTGTTCCGTCTGACCGAATCCACCGGTCGAATCGGGCATGTGCAACTGCAAATGGGCAACACCGTCTTGCAGGTGTCTGAAGAGTACCCCGAGTACGGTCTGGTTGGCCCTGCGCCTGGTCAGTCTGGTTGCGCTTTCCACTTGCATGTCAACAACGTGGATGAACTGGCCTCTTTGGCCGTGTCTGCGGGGGCAACCATGTTGCGTGGCCCCAGTGATCAGTTTTATGGCGAACGCGCCTGCATGATCCGCGACCCTTTTGGTCACGAATGGATTTTGGGCCACGTGATCGAGCGTGTGACACCCGACGAGATGCAGAGCCGTTTGACGGCTGTGACCACTTACTGAACGACGACTGCACACGTCACCCACAGGAGTGGGGATAATCGCGCTCTTGCCTGTCGCTTGAGCCATGTCCCCCACTTTGCCCCCCATTACCTTTCCTGAGTCGTTGCCCGTCAGCGGCAAACGTGACGAGATCGAAGCCGCCCTGCGCGAGCATCAGGTCATCATCGTCTGTGGGGAAACGGGATCGGGCAAAACCACCCAGCTACCCAAGATCGCCCTGAGCATGGGCCGTGGCGGTTGGGGCGTGCCCCGCGATCCGAGCCTGCCGCGCCATTTGCGCCCCAAACTGATCGGTCACACGCAACCGCGCCGTATTGCGGCCTCGAGTGTGGCCAAGCGCATTGCCGAAGAGTTGAATACGCCCCTGGGCGAGGTGGTGGGCTACAAGGTACGCTTTCAGGATCGATTGCAGCCCGGTGCCAGCGTCAAGCTGATGACGGACGGCATTTTGCTGGCCGAGACTCAGAGTGACCCGGACCTGCGGGCTTACGACACCATCATCATCGACGAGGCGCACGAACGCAGCCTCAACATCGACTTTCTGTTGGGCTATTTGCGCCAGTTGCTGCCGCGCCGCCCGGATCTGAAGATCATCGTGACCTCGGCCACGATTGACGCCGACCGCTTTGCCAAGCACTTTGCCAGCGCCAGGGGCCCTGCGCCCGTCATCATGGTGTCGGGCCGTTTGTTCCCGGTTGAGCAGCGTTACCGGCCTTTTGAAGAAAGCCGCGAATACGGCTTGAACGAGGCCATCACCGACGCCGCAGACGAGTTGTGGCGTGAATCGGGTGGTGGTGGTGGCAGTGGCGACATCCTGGTCTTTCTGCCCGGTGAGCGTGAGATCCGTGAGGCCGCAGACCACCTGCGCAAGCACTTTGCCAACCATCGTGTCACGGCCAACATCCTGCCATTGTTTGCGCGGCTGAGTCAGCAAGAGCAAGACGAAGTCTTCCGCACGGGCGGGGGGCGACGCATCGTGCTGGCCACCAACGTGGCTGAAACCTCGCTGACGGTGCCTGGCATTCGATATGTGATCGACTCGGGGTTGGCTCGGGTCAAGCGCTACAGCTTCCGCAACAAGGTTGAGCAGTTGCAGATCGAGCCGGTCAGCCAAGCTGCGGCCAACCAACGGGCCGGTCGATGCGGCCGGGTGGCCAACGGCATCTGCATCCGCTTGTACGACGAGAAGGACTTCAACAGCCGTCCTCGGTTCACCGATCCAGAAATTTTGCGCAGTTCCTTGGCTGGTGTGATTTTGCGGATGAAGTCCCTGCACCTGGGCCTGGTGGACGACTTCCCATTCATTGAGCCCCCCCTGCGCAAGGCCATTGCCGACGGTTATCAGTTGCTCAATGAG
>JBDKHX010000429.1:0-2808 GCA_039797415.1 Pseudomonadota bacterium
GGTCGGCTTTGTCATTTGTACGCCCGGTACTGATGTGGACTTATCCACGGCAGTCCCCAAGATTTCCCACGGAAACCCACAGACTTGTCCACAGGGCACCCGCCCAGGTCCACTTATCATTCGTACATGGCTGCCGTACCCTCCTCTACGTTTTCTACTTCCGTCCCTAGCGATGAAATTGCCAAGCTGCGTGTGCCTCCGCACTCGATCGAAGCTGAGCAAAGCGTACTGGGCGGCTTGTTGCTCGATAACTCTGCCTGGGACCGCGCAGCCGACCTGCTGGTCGACACGGACTTCTATCGCCACGAACACCAACTGATCTACACCGCGATCCGGCAACTGGTCAACGCATCCAAGCCTGCTGACGTGATCACCGTGTTCGAACAACTGCAAATGCAAGGCAAGGCCACAGACGTCGGTGGCTTGGCTTACTTGAACGCGTTGGCGCAATCGATGCCCAGCGCCGCCAACATCCGCCGCTACGCTGAAATCGTGCGTGAGCGGGCTGTGTTGCGCAAGTTGGTCACCGCCAGCGATGAGATCGCCACCAACGCCTTCAACCCCCAAGGCAAGTCGGTTTCCGACATCCTTGACGAGGCTGAAGCCAAGATCATGAAGATCGGCGAACTGGATCGCGTTCAGGAGTTGGCAGACAACGGCGCAGAAGACGTCACGGGGGTCCGCACGGGCTTCATCGACATGGACAAGATGACAGCCGGCCTGCAAAAGGGTGACTTGATCATCTTGGCGGCCCGCCCTTCCATGGGTAAAACGGCCTTTGCGCTGAACATCGGTGAGAACGTCGCCGTCAACGAAGGCCTGCCCGTTGCCGTGTTCTCCATGGAAATGGGCGCATCGCAGTTGGCACTGCGGATGGTCGGCTCCATTGGCCGCATCAACCAGCAAAACCTGCGTACAGGCCGCTTGTCTGATGACGAATGGAGCCGCCTGAGTGAAACCGTTGAAAAGCTGCGCGCTGCCAACGTGTTCATTGACGAAACCCCAGGCTTGTCTCCGAACGAGCTGAGAGCACGCGCCCGCCGTCTGGCCCGCCAGTTTGGCGGCACACTAGGCCTTATCATCATCGACTACCTGCAGTTGATGAGTGGCTCTGGCGGCAACGAAGAAAACCGCGCGACCGTGATCGGTGAAATCTCTCGGGGCCTGAAAGCTTTGGCCAAAGAACTGCAATGCCCCGTGATCGCGCTGTCGCAGCTGAACCGCTCGGTTGAAACACGGCCAGACAAACGCCCGATGATGTCCGACCTTCGCGAATCGGGCGCCATCGAGCAGGATGCCGACGTGATCATGTTCATCTACCGCGACGAGTACTACAACAAGGAATCCAAGTTGCAGGGCGTTGCCGAGATCATCATCGGCAAGCAGCGTAACGGGCCCGTTGGCACCGTCAACCTGGCCTTCCTCAAATCCAACACGCGGTTTGAAAACCTGGCGCCAGGCACTTACGTCGGTGACGGCGATCAGTACTGATCAAAGCCCGTGTCGCGCCAGCCAGGCCTGCAGTTGTGGGCCTTGCAGCGCACCAGACACACGGTCCACTTCGCGGCCGCCGACAAACAATGCCAAGGTCGGTATGCTGCGGATCTGGTAGAGCCCTCCTAAGCGTTGCTGAGCCTCGGTATCTACTTTGGCAAACCGCACCCGGGTTGCGTACTGCGCCGCATATTGGGCAAAGGTCGGGGCAAACATCTTGCACGGGCCACACCAAGGCGCCCAAAAATCTACCAACACTGGCAGCTGATTCTTCTCGATGAATCGGGCCATGGTTTGCTCAGTCAAATTCACCGGGGCGCGCGGCAAAACCGGCTCGCTGCACTTGCCGCATGTCGGCCCATCGCCCAGACGTGCTTTAGGCACCCGGTTAATCGCCTGACAGTGGGGGCAAACCAACTCAACGCTCTCAGTCATCCATTGCTCCTGTATTGCTGCCACATGCATGGCCCCTTGGGATGAGACGTTGGGCTCACCGGCCAGTTTTCAAGTCGCCCATAGAAAAAGAGCCCCGAAGGGCCCTTTCGTGACGCACCCGCCTACCGGCGAATCGCCGCGCCTTATTCGCGGTCACCCCCGGCGAAGGCCATGAGCAATTGCAGCAACGACGAGAAGACGTTGTACACGTTCAAGTAAATGCTCAAGGTGGCTGTCACGTAGTTGGTCTCACCGCCATCGATGATGCGTTTGAGGTCATACATGATGAAAGCCGAGAAAATCAACACTGCCATGGCCGAGATGGCCAGATGCAAAGCAGGCAATTGCAGCCAGATGTTGGCCACAGCAGCCACCATCAGCACCACCGCGCCAACCATCAGCCACTTACCCATGCTGGACACGTCACGCTTGGTAGCTTGAGCCCAGGCAGCCATCGACACGAACACCAACCCTGTGCCGCCAAATGCCAATGAAATCAGCTGTGGCCCGTTGGAAAAACGCAAGGCCACGCCCAGCAGGCGCGACAGCATCAGACCCATGAAAAAGGTAAAGCCCAGCAACAGCAAAACGCCGACGCCCGAGTTCTTGTACTTTTCAATCCCAAAGAAGAACGCAAAGGCAATGCCCAAGAAGACAACCAAGCCGATCAGAGGGCTGCCTGCCAGGAAGCTGAAGCCCATCGACACACCCAGCCATGAACCCAGAATGGTTGGCACCATCGACAAGGCCAGCAAAGCATAGGTGTTACGCAAAACCCGCTGGCGATCCACGCCCAGCGAAGAGCCGTAAACAACATCCAAAGGTTTCAAAGACCGATCCATTGATTCTCCAGTGATACACGGGCATCGCCCGACGACA
>JBDKHX010000430.1:0-2571 GCA_039797415.1 Pseudomonadota bacterium
CGCATTCAAAGCTTGCAAAGAGCTTTGCTAAACGCCCAGCAACTGGCCGAACGACAGCAACGTCGCGCCGACGAAATCTGGGCGCAATGGCAAGCCCACACCAACGAGCCTCCCTCTGCGGCCCAACCCATTGGTGACCGCCATCCAGATACCGACCAAGCCCCCGCAACCTTGTCCGCGCAATCCATTTTGTGCGTGGGCGGTCGCCCTCACGTCATTCCGATTTTTCGCGATGAAATCGAACGCGTGGGTGGCCATTTTCTGCACCACGATGGCGGCACAGAAGAAAGCCCCACCAAACTGGATGCCAAGAAAGCCCCACCAAACTGGATGCCACTTTGGCTGCTGCAGATTTGGTGATCTGCCAAACCGGCTGCATCAGCCACGATGCGTACTGGCGTGTCAAACACCACTGCAAACGAACCGGTAAACGTTGCGTCTTTGTCGACACGCCCAGCAAAGCCGCCTTGACTCGTGCGCTTCAGGACTTGGTCTCCTCTTCATGATGTTGAATCCTTTCCAGACTAGGCGCATACGCGCGGCACTGGTCACCCTTCACCGCTGGTTTGGCCTTTTTGCGGCCACGTTTTTGTTCATCGCTGGGGCAACCGGAGCTTTGATCGCCTGGGATCATGAACTGGATGCCTGGTTGAACCCTCACTGGTTTCGCGCCACATCCCATGCCCAACCCATGCCCCCCCTGGATCTGGCCGATCAATTGGAACGTGCCGACCCGCGCATACGCGTGCGCTGGATGCCACTGTCCATCGAAACAGGCCACACCCTGCTTGTGGCCGCTCAACCTACGGTGAACCCCGCCACGGGCCAGCCTCATGCGCTGGACTTCGATCAAGTGGCGCTGGATCCATCAACCGGCCAAGTTCTGGGGCAACGCATGTGGGGACAAATTTCACTGGCACCCGAGCATCTGATGCCCTTCCTCTACAAACTGCACAGCACCATGCATTTGCCTGCCATCGGCGGCTTGGAGCTGGACGTGTGGTTCATGGGCATGATCGCCATGGTGTGGGTCGTGGACACCTTGATCGCCATGTGGATTGCCTTTCCCAATTGGCAACAATGGCGTCGATCCTTCACATTCCGCTGGTCAACTGGCGGACACAGATTGGTATTTGACTTGCATCGATCAGGCGGCGTCTGGTTATTTTTGCTGGTGTTGATGCTGGCCGTGACATCTGTGTCCATGAACCTGAATGAACAAATCATGCGACCCATGGTCTCTTGGTTTTCAAATGTTCAGCCATCGCCCTTTGCCCTAGCCAAGCTCAATCAGGCTCGTGATCCAACCCCGCCATCGCAACAACCACCATCCCGACGTGACATCGTGGCACTGGCACAAGCGCAAGCCCAACAACGCAACTGGTCTCAACCGTTGGGCGCCATCTTTCACCATGAACGGGCCGGCGTATGGGGCGTCGGTTTTTTTGAAGCGGGCACTGGCCATGGCGATGGTGGACTCGGTCACCCTTGGCTCTACTTCGATGCCCGCAATGGCCGCTTGCTCAAAGCCCTGGAACCCGGCACAGGCAGCGCCGGAGATGTCTTCCTGCAAGCCATGTTCCCTTTGCATTCAGGCCGCATCATAGGCTTGCCCGGTCGTATCTTGATGTCAGTCATGGGCATCCTCATTGCAGGGTTGAGTCTCACCGGCGTCCTCATTTGGGCGCGCAAGCGCAAGGCACAACGACACAGGCAGCACAGCCTTGTGCACTTGGCACGACAATAGGTACATGCCTGCAAGCGCCTCAGACGACCTGATTCAGCAACATGTCCAATACCTGACCGTACAAAAACGGTTGGCGGGCCGCACCATCTCGATGTATCAAGAGGCCTTTGCCCGGCTCAAAGCGTTTTACGAAAAAGACAAGCTGCACCTTGAACAGGTACGCCCCCACCATGTGCGCGGCTGGATCGCACGCTTGCATGCGCAAGGCCTGGGCCCGCGCAGCATCGCCATCACCTTGGCGGCATGGCGCGGGCTGTGGCGCTGGATGGGCAAAGAAGGGCTGAGCCCTCTCAATCCAGCCGATGGCATCAAGGCCCCCAAAGCGCCCAAGCCCTTGCCCAAGGCCCTGGCCGTGGACCAGGCCGTTGCGCTGGCTGTGCAAGGCCCGCCCAACACCGATGGCGCGTCATCACGTGACGCGGCAGAAGCACCCTGGTTGCATGCCCGTGACCACGCCATGATCGAGCTGCTTTACAGCAGTGGCTTGCGCAGTGCCGAGCTGTTGGGGCTGGATGTCCAGGCATCCGCCCAGGCATTGGGGTGGATTGATCTGCAAGCGGGCGAGGCCCATGTGCTGGGTAAAGGCAGCAAGCGGCGCATCGTGCCGGTGGGTAAGGCCGCGCTGACCGCCCTGAACACCTGGCTGGCCATGCGCGATCAATTGAAGCCGCCCAAGGATGAGGCCTTGTTCATCAGCCGTCTGGGCTCACGCTTGACGCCCATGCAACTGCGCAACCGGCTCAAGCAAATTGGCCAGCAAGCGGGCTTGTCCACCCATGTGCACCCCCACATGTTGCGCCACAGCTTTGCCAGCCACCTGCTGC
>JBDKHX010000431.1:0-2504 GCA_039797415.1 Pseudomonadota bacterium
CCAGCAAATTCATCTTGTGGCGTGGTTTCGCAGCCGGTTACGAACGCGGAGATCACGACCAAAGCCAAGGCCGAGGCGGCGCGCGAAAAAACAATATTCGTCAGCAGTTTCACTTGGATGAGTGGTGGAGTGGACTCCACAAGCAAAATGGCGCAAATCCGCGCCGATACACCAGTATATAGAAGCCCCAGATGCCAAAACGTTCCCCACGCGACCTTGAAGAATCTTTGCTTGCCGACGACACGGTTGCCGATGAGGATTGGGCTGACGCCAATGGGCAGCAATGGCCCAGACAAGAGGCGCAAGTCGGGTCTGATGCGCACGGGCAACGGTTGGATGTATTCCTGGTGTCCATGGCGCCAGACTTTTCTCGTAGCTACCTGAAAACATTGGTTGAATCTGGTCACGTTCAGGTGGCAGGGCAGGTTGCCAACTCGGCTTCCCGCAAGGTTCTGGCGGGGCAGTCTGTTGTGTTGGAGCTCAAGCCGACGCCTCAGAGCCAGGCGTTTTCTCCTGAGCAGATGGATATTCCCATCGTTTTTGAGGACGAGCACCTGCTGGTGGTCAACAAGCCTGCCGGCATGGTCGTGCATCCGGCTGCCGGCAACTGGACGGGAACTTTGATGAACGGCCTGCTGGCTCACCACGCGGGTGCCATGGATTTGCCGCGTGCGGGCATCGTGCACCGCTTGGACAAGGACACCAGTGGTTTGATGGTCGTGGGTAAAACCATTCAAGCCGTGACCGCTTTGTCGCGGGCGATTGCGGCCAGAACCGTCAGTCGCCAATACCTGGCCTTGGTGCACGGCAGCCCTTTGGAGGCTTTTTCTGTCAACGAACCCATTGGCCGAGATCCAGTAACGCGGGTGCGCATGGCCGTCGTCGCCTCGGGTAAAGAAGCCAAAACCGATGTGCAATGCCTGTTGACAGGGGAGGTTGAAGGGTTGACTCAAGCGATCAGCGGGGTGCGCTGCACCCTGCATACCGGTCGGACGCATCAGATCAGAGTCCACCTGTCGCACCGCAAATACCCCTTGGGGGCCGATGCCATGTATGGCGGTCAGCCAGCCCTGGGAATGGCCCGGCAAGCCCTGCATGCCACCCGCCTGGCCCTGGTTCACCCCGTCACGAATGTCGAGATGGTTTGGGAGGCACCTTTGCCCGAGGACATGGGGCAAGCTTGGGCTGAATTGGCAAAGTCTCCCCAATTGCCAATTCGTGGTGCATAATGGGGCTCAATCAGTTGGCCAGTTTTGCTGTTGCTGACTGAAAATGGATCCAACAGGAATGCCAGCTGCCGATTGCGCCAGCTTCCTGTCGAGACCTCAGACGCCAATGCGTCCACCCATTACGTGTGATCGTCGTCAAGCCATGTGCTTGACCTTGGCCCCAATTTGTTCGCCAGTCTGTCCGGTATCGATGTGTGTTGAGCCCCGTTGGCTTTTCCGGCATCTGATTTGCCATTGAGGCGCTGGTTTTTCGATTGAAGAGATGGAAGTCCTCAATCCTCAGGACGCCGTACGTGTCCTAGAAGCAGCTTTGTTGTGCTCACACCAGCCTATGGCTGTGCGTGACATGCGCCAGTTGTTCGAGCCTATGGCTTCAGCTGACGACGTGCGCGGCTGGTTGGCTGAACTGTCATCCCAATGGGTTGGCCGTGGCGTGGAGTTGCGCGAGTTGGCAACAGGTTGGCGTTTTCAGACCTGCGCAGATGTGCAGGAACACCTGGATCGCTTGAATCCTGAAAAGCCGCCCAAGTACTCGCGGGCGACGATGGAAACCTTGGCCATCATCGCCTACAAGCAACCGGTCACGCGGGGCGACATTGAAGACATCCGTGGTGTGACGGTCAGCTCCCAGATCGTCAAACAACTGGAAGATCGTGGGTGGGTGGAGGTCATTGGCCATCGCGATGCGCCTGGTCGGCCCGGTTTGTATGCCACCACCAAGCATTTTCTGGACGACATGGGTTTGTCGTCCTTGCAGCAATTGCCGACTTTGGACAGCCTGCCCATTGGGCCGGATTTGCTGCCTGGTCTGGCAGATCTTGCCGCTTCGGGCAGCGAGATCGAACCTGAAGAATCCGATGTCGGCGACGACGTCGACCAACAATCACTGGCATTGGAGCCCGTCGATGAAGCTGAGCAAGCTGATCTCGATCTGGTTGCCCAAGCCGAAGTCATTTCTGACTCCATGGGTGATGGTGCTGTCCCAGCGTCTTTGACGCAAGATGCCGCCACTCCTGAAGAATCCCAAGCCGATTCGGCCAACCCTCCCACAGCTCATGAGCTCTGAAAACGATCCTAACCAACAATCCCTTGACGCTGCCGACTGCAGAAGTCGCTGCGCCTGATGCCTCCGTGACGGAAGCGCCCGCAGCTGAATCCGCGCCGGTGGATGCGGTTGTCGAAAAGCCCAAGCGTGCGCCCCGCAAAAAAGCCGTGGCTGCTGAGCCAGTGGCTGAGGTGACGCCAGAGCCAGTCGTTCGCGAAGAAGCTGCTGGC
>JBDKHX010000432.1:0-3232 GCA_039797415.1 Pseudomonadota bacterium
GTGATGGCGGCCAGATTGAAGGTGTAGCCACCAAACGGTGCCAGCAAAACGGTGGAGACGCCCGACCAGGTCATCAAAGGTGAGACCGGTGGGGCATAACCATTGACACGGATGGCAGACACACCAGGCACCGCTTGTGAGGCCATGGTGACAATGAACAGTGGCAACCCCATCCCGATCACTGCATGCCAGGACCATTGGGGTGTGACCCAAACAGGCGTAGCCCACTGCCAGTGCAACGCTTGTGTGTTGAGCAGTCCTTGCGACCATGCCATGAAGGTGCCGGCAATCAATACACCCAACACCGCATAACGAGGCCACCAACGCTTGCCGATCAGATAGGTCAGCAACATGCCGATGACCAGGCTGGGGTGGGGCGTGGCCGCTGCAAAGGCCATCAAAGCAAATTTGGCCAGAATGCCAGCCAGCAGTGCAGAGGCCAGTGCCACCGGGATGCGGTTCATGATCCGCTCGAACCACCCGGTTACGCCGCAGATCCACATCAACACGCCACACACCAGAAAGGCGCCCGTGGCTTCAGCCAGGTTGATGCCCGATGCCGCGCTGGCAATCACCGCAGCCCCTGGGGTAGACCAGGTGATCAACACGGGGATCCGTGTCCACAAGGACAAGCCGATGGTGGTCAGGCCCATACCTAGGCCCAGCGCCAAGACCCAAGATGTGATTTGGTCAGGCGTGGCGCCAAGCGATCTGGCTGCGTGAAAGATCAGGGCAATGGTGCTGGTAAAGCCCACCAGCGTGGCGACAAAGCCAGATGAAACGGCCGACAGGGATGTGTCCCTGGCGACCTGAGTCAAAGAGAGGCGAGATCCGATCAGATCTCCACCTTAGAGCCCAACTCAACCACGCGGTTGGTTGGCAAGCTCAAGAAGTCAGCCGCACCAGCGGCATTGCGGTGCATGCCGGCAAACAGCTTTTCACGCCATGGCGCCATGCCGCTGCCAATACAGCTTTTCACGCCATGGCGCCATGCCGCTGCCAATGGTGGGGATCACGATGTCACGAGAGAGGAAGTAGCTCGTTTCCATGTCATCCAGATGCACGCCATGGGCTTTGAGCAGTTTGAGTGCTTCAGGCACATCGGGGTCGTCCTTGAAGCCTAAGTGCAGCATGACTTGCCAGCAGTTTTCTCCCAAATCTTCCAATTCAATGCGGTTTTCGGGCGGGATCCAAGGCACCTCGTGCGATTTCACGGTGACAAACAGATTTTGCTTGTGCAGAACCTTGTTGTGTTTGAGGTTGTGCAGCAGCGCATTAGGCGTGCTGCCTGCATCTGCATTGAGGAACACGGCCGTGCCGCTCACTCGCGTAGGCGGGCTGGAAAACACCGCATCCAAAAAGGGGTGCAAGTCAATTGCATCTGAGCGCAGGCGTTCGCTCAGTAACGCGCGGCCTTGCTTCCAGGTCATCATCAAGGCAAACATGACGATGCCGATCATCAGCGGGAACCAGCCACCATCGACCACTTTGATCACGTTGGCGCTGAAGAACATGATGTCAATGGCCAAAAATGCTGCGGTGGCCAAGATGCACAAAGGCAAAGCCATGCCCCATGCAAAGCGGATCACGAAGAAGGTCAGCACAGTGGTGATCAGCATGTCGATGGTCACCGTGATGCCGTAAGCGGCCGCCAGCTTGCCACTGGAGCCGAAGAAGATCACCGCCATCACGATGCAACCGTACAGGGCCCAGTTCACAAAGGGGATGTAGATCTGGCCGGTTTCTTTTTCGGACGTGTGCAAAATGCGCAGCCGAGGCAAATAGCCCAACTGAATCACCTGCTTGGTGACAGAGAAGGCAGCGGTGATCAAGGCTTGCGACGCAATCACCGTGGCACATGTTGCCAGCCCGATCAGGGGGTAGAGCGCCCAGTGCGGTGCCATTTCAAAAAAGGGATTGGCCACGTTTTCGGGGTGAGCCAGCAGCATCGCACCTTGACCGAAGTAGTTCAGCACCAAGGCTGGCATGACCAAGCTGAACCACGCCAGTCGGATGGGGCGTTTGCCAAAATGCCCCATATCGGCGTACAGCGCCTCAGCACCAGTGGCGCACAGAATCACAGCGCCCAGTGCCACAAAGGCCATTTTTGGGTGTTCGACGATGAAATTGACTGCGTAGTGAGGGCTCATGGCCATCAAGACGGCAGGGTTGGTCACAATGTGCGAGACACCCAGAACGGCCAGCACAATGAACCAGATCAGCGTGATCGGGCCGAAAAATTTGCCGATACCGCCTGTGCCATGCTTTTGAACCGCAAAAAGGACAGTGAGAACCACCAAGGTGATTGGCACGACAAAACGTTCAAGTGCTGGCGCGGCAACCTCCATCCCTTCAACGGCAGACAGCACAGAGATGGCGGGGGTGATGACGCCATCGCCAAAGAAGATGGCTGTACCAAAGATGCCGACGGCGAGCAATTTGCTGCGCAGCGCCGGGTTGTCCTTCACGGCGGTGGAGGCCAGTGCCAGCATGGCAATCAAGCCACCTTCGCCGTTGTTATCTGCCCGAAGGATCAGCGTCACGTATTTCAGCGTCACGATGACCGTCAGTGTCCAAAATATCATGGACAGGATGCCGTAGATGTTCTCTGGCGTCAGCTGGAGGTGACCGTGCGCAAACACTTCTTTGAGTGCATACAGGGGGCTGGTCCCGATATCGCCATAGACGATACCAATTGCGCCGAGGGTCAAGGCGGCCAATTGGCGGCCGCTTAGGGTGGCATTTGTACTGTGTTGCACGGACTGAAATCACAAATCAGCAGAACGGCTATTTTGCTCCTGTTCTGCATCAAGATGTGACTCAGTACGTTTCTGCATTCGGATCTGTGGCTTCCAGTTCATAACTGGCTGCCAGCATGGCCAAACGGCCCAAAACCCCGTACATGTAGAACCGATTGGGGGCACTGACACCGGGGCGCACACCTGGTTTGGGCAGGTGGCTGGGCTCGGCAAAGGCCAGGGGGACAAAACTGGCACCCGGCGCGTTCAGGTTTTCATCGATGCCCCGGTCTGCATGGACACGGTAGAACCCGCCCACCACGTAACGGTCGATCATGTACACAACAGGCTCCGCGACGGCATCGTTCATTTGCTCGTAGGTGGGGACGCCCTCTTGAATGATCACGCGATTGACTTCTTGCCCGTCCTTGACAACCGACATCTTGTTGCGTGTGCGGCGGTTGAGCTCGACCACTTCTTTGGCGTCACGCACG
>JBDKHX010000433.1:0-2762 GCA_039797415.1 Pseudomonadota bacterium
CAACTTCCCGGCCATGGTACCGCTGTGGATGTGGCCCATGGCCGTGGCCTGTGGCAACACCTTCATCCTCAAACCTTCTGAACGCGACCCCACCAGCACACTGCGCATTGCCGAGCTGGCCCTGGAAGCCGGCCTGCCACCCGGTGTACTCAACGTGGTCAACGGTGACAAGGAAGCCGTGGACACGCTCTTGACCGACCCCCGCGTCAAGGCGGTGAGCTTTGTGGGCTCCACCCCGATTGCCGAATACATCTACAGCACCGGTTGCGCACACGGCAAACGCGTGCAAGCCCTGGGTGGCGCCAAGAACCACGCGGTGGTCATGCCCGATGCCGACATTGCCAACGCGGTCACCGCACTGATGGGCGCCGCCTATGGCTCCTGCGGTGAGCGCTGCATGGCCATTCCGCTGGTCGTGGCCGTGGGCGATGCAACTGCCGACGCCGTGGTGGCTGCGCTCAAGGTCGAGATTGCGAAGATGAAAGTCGGCCCCGGCACCGACTCCAGCAGCGACATGGGCCCGCTGGTGACCAAGCCGCATTTCGAGAAGGTCAAAGGGTATGTGGACCAGGGCGTGAAAGAAGGCGCCACGCTGGTGGTGGATGGCCGCGGGCTCAAGGTGGCCGGCCATGAGGACGGCTACTACCTCGGCCCCTGCCTGTTCGACCACGTCAAGCCCGGCATGGTGATTTACCAGGAAGAGATTTTTGGCCCGGTGCTCGGTGTGGTGCGCGTCAAGACGCTGCAGGAAGCCATGGACCTGATCGACGCCCACGAATACGGCAACGGCACCTGCATCTTCACCCGCGACGGCGAGGCCGCCCGCTACTTCACCGACAACATACTGGTCGGCATGGTGGGCGTCAACGTACCCCTGCCGGTGCCCGTGGCCTACCACTCGTTTGGTGGCTGGAAGCGCAGCCTGTTCGGCGACCTGCACGCCTACGGCCCCGACGCCGTGCGCTTCTACACCAAGCGCAAGACCATCACCCAGCGCTGGCCGAGTGCCGGTGTGCGGGAAGGCGCGGTGTTCAGTTTCCCGAGCAGCAAGTAACACGCTCAATGCAAAAAGCCTCGTCTGGTTTCAGACGAGGCTTTTTTATGCCCGCCAAGTTCTACTGCAAGCCCAACGGAAGTTGCCGCGCATCCAGCCCCAGTGCTTGAAGCTCTCGCCTGAAATGCGTCATGGCCAACGGAAACGCTTGGGCCACGAGTACATACTGGTATTCACTGTCATCCATCAGTGGCGTCACTTGGTCTTCCACAACTTCCGTGGGGTAGTAGAACTTGGCCTCATAGTCGCCTGCAAAGGTCGCCTGGTCTTTGGCATCCTTCTCACTCGTTGCGGTGGCTTTCAGTTTGATCAACACCGAAACCTGCAAGGGTCCCCCAGGTATTGACGGCACGGCAAGGCCCAACTCAATGTCCTGCTGCACATCCATGCGCATTTCAGTCCCCGTTGCCTCTCCCCGGTTTTCTCCGTGAAAAGCCAGGGCGCGGAAACTGCGCAATACCGCACGCGGTTTCACTGCTTCCATGGCATAGCCCCTGTTGATACAGCAAAACGCCGGTATCTCCGTTGGTTGTAATGTGGGTCGGGATCAAACCGCTCACCTGCACTCCATCGCGAAGCAGGCACATGAAACACATTGGATTTGACAAATTCCGTTGCAGGCTCACTGTTGAACTCTGCTTGCATGCTCTTTTCTTCAACCAAGGCCTTGAATGCAACCTGGCTACGGCGTACCAGACGCAGCAGCGTGTCCATGGCCTCAGATTGCATCACGTCATCGTTTTCGTATTTGGTAAACGCAACTGGGCCACCGCCGAAGAGTTTGGCCACTTGCCCTTGGGTCATCTTGTATTGCTTGCGCAGTGCAGTGATCTCTTCGCCAGTCAACAAACCATCTACCTGTTTGCGCCAAGCCATTAGGGCTCTTCTATTGAGCTTGCTCTCTGCGACCCCGGCAAAATCGGATGTACAGGTGTCGCACAGCTTGTAATGCAAAGGCAACTGTGTCTTTTGGCCCTTGTATTCGTTTTCCACCATTTGCACCTGGGCGGTGACATGTCCCTCACCGCAAATTGGGCAACGTTCTTGTGCACTCATCGTCGCACTCCTTTCAAGCGTGGCAAGAAACCATCAGCACCAAAGTGCCGGTCTTGCTCACTGCAAATTTCACAAAATATTCCATGCGTAAGGGCTGGCCCGTAGTGGGGGCGGTTTCTGTCAAGTGATAGCTGTATGCATCACACGCAACAATTGCACCTTTACCGTTTTCACACCACTCCGAGTCAATGTAATCAGCATTCCTGAGACTCCCTCGTCAAACCATTTCCGGACGTCCTTGCGGCACTTCTCGGTCCAAGCCTGCAGTCGGTTTTCACCTTGAAGCAGGGCTTGCACCCTTTTCAATTCATACAGCGGACCAACCGCGATCTTGACCCGCCCGGTTTCGGTGGGCGGATTTGAACTGTACTCCGAAACAATGAATGGTTTTACCATTATGGTAATTTTTGGTGGCTGGAAGTAGGGTTATTTTTATTAATTATGTATGTTTATACAGTTTTTTGCAGCGGCCTGTGTAGCTTCAACCCACTGTATCGACCAGCGCCTCGGCCAGATGGGCTTGGGTGGATTGGCTGGCGGCCAGGCGCTGGCGCAGGTCGGCGCACAGGCGGCGCAGTTGGGCTACGCGGGTGACGATGCGGGATTGTTCGGCAAGGGGTGGGAGCGGAATTTGAAACGCTTTGATTTTTCG
>JBDKHX010000434.1:0-3829 GCA_039797415.1 Pseudomonadota bacterium
CAGGCCAAATCGCTCGGCATGTTCAATGATCATCAGGCTGGCGTTGGGCACGTCCACCCCCACTTCGATCACCGTGGTGGCCACCAGCACCGACAACTCGCCATTGGCAAATCGCGCCATCACGTCCGCCTTCTCGGCGGTCGGCAAACGCCCGTGCAACAGGCCGACGCCAAAGCCCTGCAAGGCCTCGCTCAATTCCTGATGCGTTTGGGTGACGTTGCTCAAATCCAGTGGGGGGCGCTTGTTGCTGTCCCGCCCCGCTTTTTCATCAGCGGCTTGGTCAGACTCTTCGGTCTCGTCAATCAAAGGGCAAACCCAGTACACCTGGCTGCCTTTGGCGACCTCGTCGCGAATGCGCTCAATCACCTCGGGTCTGCGGGTGTCGGCAAACACCTTGGTGACGATGGGGGTGCGCCCGGGCGGCAACTCATCAATCGTGCTGACTTCGAGGTCAGCCAGATAGGTCATGGCCAGGGTGCGTGGGATGGGTGTGGCACTCATCATCAACAGATGCGGCTCCAGCTCATTTGATTCGAGCTTGCGGCGCAACTGCAAGCGCTGCGCCACGCCAAAGCGATGTTGCTCGTCAATCAAGGCCAAGCCCAGTTTGGCAAATTCGACTTGGTCTTGAATGACCGCGTGGGTGCCCACCACCAACTGCGCCTCACCACTGGCCACCAAGGCCAGTTGCTCACGTTTGGCTTTGGCCTTGAGGCTGCCCGTCAACCAGGCTACTTTCACGCCCAAGGGCTCGAGCCAGCTGACCAGTTTGCGAAAGTGCTGCTCGGCCAAGATTTCGGTGGGCGCCATCAAGGCGCACTGCCAGCCGGCATCGATGGCCACGGTGGCGGCAATCGCTGCGACCACTGTCTTGCCAGAGCCCACATCGCCCTGCAACAAGCGATGCATGGGTTGCGGCTTGGCCAGGTCTTGTGCAATCTCTGTGCAAACACGTTGCTGGGCACCCGTCAAAGCAAAAGGCAACACGGCCAGCAAGCGCTCATGCATGCCACCGGGTAAGGCCGGCAACACCGGGGCCTTCAATGCCGCGCGGGCCATGCGCGCTTGTTGTTGCGACAACTGCTGCGCGAGCAACTCTTCAAACTTCAGGCGCAGCCATGCCGGGTGGCTGTGGTCCTCCAGCGCCTCGACAGACACATCCGGGCTGGGGTGGTGCAAAAAGTGCAAGGCTTCGCGCAGGCTGGGGCTGCGCGCAGGCAAGAACTGGGGCGGGATGATTTCATCCAGCGGCGCACGAGACAGCCCCGCCGCAACAGCCTTGCGCAGGTAAGCCTGCGGCAGGCCCGCACTGGTCGGGTAGATCGGCGTCAGAGAAGCTGCCAAAGGGGTGTCTTCATGGACGATCTTGACAGTGGGGTGCACCATCTCGCGGCCAAAAAAACCATGGCGCAAATCACCCCGCACACGCAAGCGCACGCCCGCACCCCAGCTTTTTTGCTGCGAACCGTAGAAGTTCAAAAAGCGCAGCAAGACCTCACCTGTGCCGTCGTCCAGTTTGACGATCATCTGGCGGCGGCCGCGCATCTCAATGCGGTTCTCGCGCACCACGCCTTCCAGCTGCACCGTCTGGCCGTCTCGGGCATCACGCAGCAGGGTCAGACGGGTTTCATCCTCGTAGCGCAAAGGCAGGTGCAAAGCCAGGTCGATGTCACGCACCAGGCCGAGCTTGTCCATGGCCTTTTGCGGCATGGAACGCTTGTCGCACGAACATTTAAGAATGAACATGGATTGTGCACGCGCAAAAGATCAACCCACGAGTCACCGCCCAAACTTAGGGGCAGTTTGATGTGTCAGCCAACTGAAGCGCAGATCCGCCGCGATATGCCGTGGCGGGGTTAGGTACATGTATGCAGTACGTACCCATCCAGGTACGAACCTTTTCGGTACGCCTTCCCTGTATGCCATCCACCAAAAGAGGGGATGACCGCCCTGAATCGCTCGCCTTCGTTTCCCATGGTTTTGCTGGCTGCTGGGAATGAATGGTGCGGCTGTGCTTGATCGCTTGATTCGTTGACTCTTCCAGAATGGCCGCAAAACCAGACGCTGGTTCACTCACTTTTTGAGGTGCACTGCTTACGGCGCCATCGGACCGATCCAAGTGATCCGGTGACGATGGGTCCTCATGCCCGCTCACTACATGGTTTTCCAATCGTTGCTGGGTCTGCCTCTTCGGCATACGCACACGATTCGCCGTTCGCACTGATATCTGATTGGCCACGTCAACAACGGGAGGCAACGACTGGATCCGAACAGACATGCTAGCTGGCTGCGTGACAGTCAAACGGTGCGAATGGTTTACGCTCATCGTGTACACACCCCCGACAAGCATATGAAGCACAACTGAGATCGATACTGCACCCCATATGTGAATGCGTTTGTATTGCATGAAGACGACCTGAGGGTCAACCTAGAGGACGGCCGACAAGGGGACAACCAAAGACGCAGAGAGTCCCTTCCCATCTAACCCAGCACCCAATGTCAGCCTACCATTCATGACCTCAGCCGCATGAGCAACAATCGTCAAGCCTAACCCGCTCCCCAGTTTCACTTCTTCGTTAGAACATCCCGAGCAATTCGGCTGCGGAGCAACTTGTCCGGACGATAGACCTGGACCGTCATCGGCAACAACCAATGTCCAATGATCCACAGCCAAGCTGATCTGGACCTCTACACGCCCAGCCTCATAACCGTATGTGATCGCGTTCTTTAGTAGATTTTTCACCACCATGGCAAAGGCCGACTCACTCACAGGCGTGAACAGATGATCCGGCGCATCCAACGTCAACTCAATGTGCCGCTTTTGCGCCATCGGCATGAAATCTATCAACATATCTTGCGCCACGCGCACCACGTCGACCGCAGAATTTAGCAAAGCAGACGGTGAAGACAAAGACGACAGACAAATCAACTGATTGATTTGAGTAGAGGTGGCATCGATGGTCTTCTCTAGTACCTGCAAACTTTGCAATTTGCTTTCTGGATCATCATTCATCGCAACGATGTGCGCATGACCTGCGATGATCGCCAAAGGCGTTTTCAATTCGTGCGCAACGGTTTCATAGAACTGCTTTTCATGCTCTCGTTGCGACCGAACCCGGTCCAACAGATCATTGAATGACGCCAAGATGGGCGCAAGTTCAAGGTAACCCGTTGGCTCAACCAACGGAGCAAAATCATCAGGTCCTCGCCTTCTGACATCGTCGGTCAAGCGCTTCAACGGTTTGAACCCCTGCCAGACTGCCAGCATCAACAGCGACACCAAAACAGGAAATGCCCACATGATGTAGCTGAGCAAATCCAAAGCAATGGCAGTCAACGCAGCAGCGTCATCCATGGCTGGATGCCAAATGGTGAGTTGCCAATGTGGCGATGTTTTCGTGACAGGCCAATATGCGCGCTGACCAATGAGAACGATTTGCCCATTAGGCGGCGTCACCATCGGCAAAGAGACCGACGCATGCGAAACGAAAGACTGGCCAGTGCTCAGATGACGCCACTGGAAATAAACGGGGCCCTTTGCAGATGCATCGGTGCCGGCATTCAATTGTTCAAACGTGATGTGGGTATGCGCTATGGCGGACTCAGCCTGGGACGGCTTCAGGCGCTCTAACGAAATCAAGAGGGACTGATTGAGTTGCGCTTGCGTGAGCTGGCTCTTGATCTTGTGCTTGTACTCAAGGTAGTCCTTGACCAGCAACATTCCCCATATCAGTAACATACCCATCAGCAAAGTGCACACCAACCTTCGCTTTAAAGAAGGTCTGAAAATCGTTTTCATTTTTTTAAATCAGCCTGCGGCCCAGTGACG
>JBDKHX010000435.1:0-4054 GCA_039797415.1 Pseudomonadota bacterium
CCGATCAACTCCACCACCACATCGATATCGGGGTTGGCGATGATCTGACGGGCATCGGCCACCACTTCAGCCGCGTCGCCCACCACTTCCTTGGCACGGGCGGTGTTCAGGTCAGCCACCATGGTGATGGCAATGCCACAACCGGCACGACGGCGGATTTCTTCCTGGTTGCGTTGCAGAACGGTGAAGGTGCCACCACCGACCGTGCCAATGCCCAGCAGGCCGACGCGAACGATGTTTTGCTTATCTTGGCTCATGACGTTGTACGAGTTTTATGTAATCAGTTCAAAACGAAAGGGGCTTCAAGCGGTTTGATGACGCTTGCGATAGCCTTCCAGGAAGCGGGCAATGCGGTTGATGGCCTCAGTCAGGTCATCACTGTTAGGCAAGAAAACCAGGCGGAAGTGATCGGGGTGCGTCCAGTTGAAACCGGTGCCCTGCACGATCAACACCTTTTCTTCGGCCAACAGTTCATAGGCAAACTGCTGGTCATTGGCGATCGGGTACATCTTGGGGTCCAGGCGCGGGAACATGTACAGCGCGCCCTTGGGCTTGACCACGCTCACACCGGGGATGGCGTTGAGCATGTCGTAAGCCAGGTCACGCTGTTTGCACAAGCGGCCAGATGGGGCGACCAGGTCCTTGATGCTTTGATAGCCACCCAGCGCCGTCTGAATGGCCAACTGGCCAGGCGTGTTGGCGCACAAGCGCATCGACGACAGCATGTTCAAGCCTTCGATGTAGTCCTTGGCGTAACGCTTTTCGCCAGACACCACCATCCAACCAGCCCGGTAACCGCAAGAGCGATAGTTCTTGCTCAACCCGTTGAAGGTGATGAACAGCACGTCATCGGCCAACGAAGCAATCGACGTGTGGGTGTTGCCGTCAAACAAGGTCTTGTCGTAGATCTCGTCGGCAAACACGATCAGGTTGTGCTCGCGCGCCACTTGCACCATCTCTCGCAACAAGCTTTCTGGGTACAAGGCGCCAGTCGGATTGTTGGGGTTGATGACAACCAAAGCTTTGGTTTGCGGCGTGATCTTGGCGCGGATGTCGGCGATATCCGGGTTCCAGTCAGCCTTCTCGTCACACACGTAGTGCACTGGACGGCCGCCTGACAAGGAAACGGCGGCGGTGTAGAGCGGATAGTCAGGCGCTGGTAACAACACCTCGTCGCCTTCGTTGAGCAAGGCGTTCAGGGCCATCACGATCAACTCCGAGGCGCCATTACCCAGGTAGACATCATCCACGGTGACGCCTTGAATGTTCTTTTCCTGGCAGTAATGCACCACCGCTTTACGGGGCGCAAACAAGCCTTTTGAATCGGTATACCCGGCCGCGCCTGACAGATTGCGGATCATGTCCTGCACGATTTCGTCAGGCGGCTCCAGGCCGAACACGGCCAGATTGCCAATGTTCAGCTTGATGATCTTGTGCCCGTCTTCTTCCATCTGACGCGCTTTTTCCAGCACGGGCCCACGGATGTCATAACAGACGTTGGCGAGTTTGCTGGACTTGGCGATGGGTTTCAAAACAGTCTCCGACACGGGCTAAGCCCCACAAAGGAACCGAGGCACGGCAATGCGCAACCTGAGGAAAGATTTTGATTTTCCCACAGCTTGAGACTGGGCGCCTCGAAGCAGCCCATCTCAACGACCCGACCGCCCCTGTGATGAGGTCAAAGTCGTGAATTTGCCCCCTCGACCCCGGGATATTCGGTCAGACCAATTACCCGTAGCATGAGGCCAATTGATTCTCACCCGTCATTCATTAAAGCTCGGAGTACCTATGACATTCAACTCGACAAGCCTGATGTCCACCGTTCGCGTTGGCGCCATTGCTGCTGCAGCCATCGCATCGCTGGTTACAGCTAACACCGCTGGCGCTGCCAACATTGCCATTTTCGGCAACAACAACATCGCTTCGTTCTACGGCGGCTTGGCTGGCAACACTGTCAGCATCGTGAGCGATGCACAACTGTCTACATCCGGTTTCCTGGACAGCTTCGACCTGTTCGTCTACACCCGTGACGGCTACAGCTTCGGCCAAGGCTTGTCCACCACCGCTGCTGCCAACGTGAAGTCCTTCGTGCAAGGTAACGTGGTTTTGCTCAACGGCGACTTCCAAGACGACATCGGTCAAACTGCCACCAACAACCTGTTCACCAACGTGCTGAACTACGTTGCCAGCAACACCAAGGGTGGCTACATCGGTGAGTACACCGGCTCGTTCGCCGCTTTTGCCTCCAACGCTGACGGCTACAGCCCCTACAGCCCCATCGGCCTGATCAACGGCTCGGCTGGCGTGTCTGGCTACCACGAAGGTGGCTCTGAAGGTGAAGTGCAAGTGACTGCAGCAGGCACCGCAAGCGGCATCCTGGCTGGCGTGGGCTTCCCTTACAACCCAGGCGCTGTTGAATACGGCTCGACCGTGACAGGCGTGAACCCTGCGCAAATCCTGGCCGTTTTCGACAACGGCAACGCTGCCATCATCGCTGGCGAAGTGCAATCCTTGAGCGTGACCCCAGCTGTGCCAGAACCAGAAACCTATGGCCTGTTCCTGGCTGGTTTGCTGACTGCTGGTTTCCTGGCTCGTCGCCGTCAAGCCTGATCGGTGTGATTGCGCCAGCGGCTCAACCCGCTGGTGTGATTGACCATCATGAAAAAGCCGCCTTGGAGACCCTCCTCGGCGGCTTTTTTCATCTGCATCTAAACTAGCCACAGATTTATCGAGCGTCAGTCCACAGTTCCCCATGAAGCTTCAAGCAGACCGCCCTGAAGGCGTCAACGTCGTCCACGGCTATACGAGCCATTCGGTATCGGTTAACGGCCAAGCTTATGAGCACGCCATCTTGGTCCCAGCAACCGGCGACATGATTGCGTGGCCGGTTACGTCATGGGAAACGCTTTCCGAATCGCATTTTTTGCAGATTGCGCAATTGCAACCTGAGTTGGTGATCTTTGGTAGCGGCACCAAACTGCGGTTTCCTAACCCAAAACTGCTGCAGCCATTGATGGCCGCCCGCATTGGTTTTGAAACGATGGACACCGCCGCAGCGTGCCGAACCTACAACATCCTGGTCGGAGAAGGCCGAAAAGTGATGGCTGCGCTGCTTGTGGAACCTTCTATTTGAGCCCGGATCAGACTTTGCATCACCCTTGAACGGGTCACACCTCACAAGCACTTTATAATTGCGGGCTACTCCTGCAGGCTGATCACGAGAACATGTCACCCGCCCTGAACAAACCTTTGCCCGAATTTGAAGCCGTCGCCACTGGCGGCGTGAAATTCACACCCCAAGCTTTTGCTGGGCGTACCGTGGTGTTGTACTTCTATCCCAAGGATCACACACCTGGTTGCACCACTGAAGCCATGCAGTTCCGTGACAAACACGACGAATTCGTCAGCGCTGGCGCTGTGGTCTTCGGCGTGTCTCGCGACAACCTGGCCTCGCACGACAAGTTCAAGCAAAACTTGGAACTGCCCTTCGATCTGATTGCCGACACAGAAGAAAAGCTGTGCCACATGTTTGGCGTGGTCAAAAACAAGATCATGTACGGCAAGAAGGTCAAGGGCATTGAGCGCAGCACCTTCCTGATCGGCCCTGGCGGCATCCTGCGTGAAGAATGGCGTGGCATCAAGGTCGCAGGCCATGTCGATGACGTGCTCAAGGCTGTGCAAGGCCTCAACCAAGAAGCAGCCTGATCTCGGTCATCCGAACGGAATCAAGCAAAAGGCGCCTCCAGGGCGCCTTTGTCGTTTTGAGCAACAACTGCCTAAGGTACACCCTTTTGATGAAGAGATGGTGAAGGGGAAAGCCCCAATGCGGACACCCCTCAGAACGCGTGTTGCGTCACACTCACAGCCTCACCACACGGGCATGGAGTGTGCATAATGAATTCATGCACTTGAGCTTTTCTCGACGTAGTCATCCCCAGCAACACCGCCCTGCTGATGCCCGCGAGGACGCTCAGGAACAGGCCGCACAGACTTCTGTGCGGCTTTTTTGTTTGTGCCACTCCTGCCACGGACCACACTATGCCTCTGCCTAAGC
>JBDKHX010000436.1:0-2975 GCA_039797415.1 Pseudomonadota bacterium
AGAAGAGCGGTGAATCGAGGCCAAAGCCAATTCAAGCAACGCGTCTTTGAATTCAGATGCAGGCAATTCGGTCAAACACTGTTTGGCCAACTCAGCCTGAGCCAATGCGGCCTCGCGGGTTGCCTCCAGCGCACCGGTCGCTTTCACGATGTCAACAATCTGAGGCATGCGCTCGACTTCACCGTGAATGATGGCCTCGCGGATCAAGTCACGTTGCTCGGCGGTGCCTCGCTGCATGGCTACCAGCAGCGGCAAGGTGGGTTTGCCTTCGCGCAAGTCGTCGCCGATGTTCTTGCCCAACTCGGCGGTGCTGCCTTCGTAGTCCAGCAAGTCATCGATCAATTGGAAGGCCGTACCCAATGTGCGACCGTAAGAGGCGCAAGCCTCTTCCAGCTCTTTCGGCGCATCCATCAACACCGCGCCCAAACGGGCACTGGCTTCAAACAGTTTGGCTGTTTTGTATTCAATGACTTTGAGATAGTCGTTCACCGAGATGTCGGGGTCATGCATGTTCATCAACTGCAAGACTTCACCTTCGGCGATCACGTTGGTGGCCTCAGCCAACACATCCATCACGCGCAGACGGTTGGTCGAGACCATCATCTGGAATGCGCGCGAATACAAAAAGTCGCCCACCAGCACGCTGGCCGCATTGCCAAACAAGGCATTGGCAGTCTTGCGGCCGCGGCGCAGGTCCGACTCATCGACCACATCGTCATGCAACAAGGTCGCGGTATGGATGAATTCAACCACCGCAGCCAGTTCATGACGCTGTGGGCTGTCGCAACCCAAGGCACGGGCAATCAGCAGCAGCAGCATTGGTCGCACGCGCTTGCCGCCCGCGTTGACGATGTAATGCGAGATCTGGTTAACCAACACCACCTCAGAGGCCAGACGGCGGTGAATCACCTGGTCGACTTCGAAGAGCCTCATGCTGGTGCGTTTCGGCATGAAAATATGCATCAAACATCCGCTCAAAGCCTAAAGGCAAAGCATTGCATCATGACCACCGCTAGCAACCAACTGGATATTCCCCCCACTGTGTCGATCGCGATCGTTGGGGCCGGTCCTGCAGGACTGAGTTTGGCCCTGCAAGCGGCACAGGCACTGCCAGATGCCCGCATTACCGTCTTCGATGCACGCCCCGCAGACAAAGACATTTCAGGCGATCCCCGCACGCTCGCGTTGTCCCTGGGCACAGTTCAAGAATTGCAACGCATGGGGGTCTGGGATGCCATCGCCGCGTCAGGCCAAACCGCGGCGATTGCCGAAGTCCATGTCTCGCAACAACAACCCACCGTGCTGTGGCCGGGGCAAGATCAGCCCGAGGTTCGCATACATGCCCGCGAGCAAGGTGTGCCGCAATTGGGCGCGGTGGTGAGTTATGGCACCTTGATCAGCCCTTTGCAAAAAGCCTGGCTGGATGCGGTTGCAGCCGAGCCAACTCGTTTGAGCATGCGTTTTGGCACCCCAGCCAAAGGCATCAAACCGACAGCCTCGGGCGTGGAAATTGACGCCGACATTGCCGAGCCATTTGACCTGGCCGTGGTCGCCGAGGGTGGCGTGTTTGCCGATCAACCCAAGCTGCAATGGCCCGAAGGCGTGAGCCGCGACTATGAGCAAAGCGCCTGGGTAGGCACCGTGATGCTGTCGCCCGACAGCCCCGCTGGTGTCGCCTATGAGCGCTTCACCCCATCTGGCCCTGCCGCGCTGCTGCCCTTGCCACCCGGCTCATTGACACCCAACGGTCCAACCGGGCCACGCGCTGCGCTGGTGTGGTGCGTGCAACAAGCGGACGACCCCGTCAAGGGTTTGGATGACGCACAGCGGCTGACCGTGCTCAACACCATCTTTCATCCACGGGTGGGATCCATCGTGGGCTTGTCACCCCTGAAGTGCTTCCCTCTGGGCCTGAATGCGCACAAACGCTTGGTCAATGACGGCGCAGTCGTACGCATTGGCAATGCAGCGCAAACCATGCACCCAGTGGCAGGGCAAGGGCTCAACCTGGGCATGCGTGACGTGCACGAACTGTTGAGCGCATTGCGTGATGCGCGCCCGACTGCTTGCAACAACGTGGCAGACAAAGCGGCCTGGGTACAGCAAGCTTTGGGTCGTTTTGAAAGGCGCCGTCAGCCAGATCGGGTCGCGCTGTTGGCTACCACCGATTTCCTGGCTCGCAGCTTCACATTCCCGGCCCCGATTTTGGCCACCTTGCGTGGCTTGGGCTTGGGCGCAGTGGGCGCGCTGCCGCCTTTGAAAAAGCTGATTGCGCGATCCATGATGTTTGGATGGCGCTGACTGGTTACCAGTTTTGAGACGAGGCCACAGCCGTGGACAAGGCGGCAACATCGGCGTCGGTCTGCGCATGCAGCACGTACACGGCGCAAGCCACGATGGCGGCAAACAGGGTGTTTTGGAGCAGTCTCTTTTTGCGCATGGCGACCTCCGAGGTGGAATGACTCCATGCTATGAAATGTGGCAAGGGCTTGGTCAGCGCAATAAAGCCTGACAAAGCGCTCATTTGTCTTGCGGCAGCTCCGCCTCCGTTTGCAAGGCCGCGTCGCACCCCACGCCAGCGGCGATCATGCGATGCACCCAACGCCACCAGGCGCGTCGCCAGATGGGTGCCTTTCGGCCGTCCACCCCGGGGCGAGCCAATTCATAAGCCCTAGCCAACACGCCACAGTGGTATCGCCCAGCCTGATCTGACCAAGTCAGCGCCTTGCATTCGCCCTTGATGCGACGGCTGACCAGCGCCCCGATGGGACAAGGCTCCAGCATGCAACACACGCCGCAACAGTTGCAAGGCGCACCTTCTGCAGGTTTTTGTGGTGCTCGGGGGTGAATGTGAATGACCTGTTGCTGCATGTTGTCTCAGTGTTTGAGACAATCTTGCCTCATGAACACCGCGATTTCATCTCCAGACGCCGCCAACCTGCCGGTTGACCAGTACATGACCGCCGTTGGCCAAG
>JBDKHX010000437.1:0-2978 GCA_039797415.1 Pseudomonadota bacterium
AGCCATCCCCCCCGGTACACCAAATACCAGGTCGATATGGGCAGGCTGATCCAACAAGCCTTTACTCAGCCAGCGTTTGGCTGTGGCCAGCATGCCGGTGTCAAAAATCTCCAGTTCTGCTTTGACACCACGTGCGCGCATTTCACGGGCGAAGGCTTCGATGTCCGCCGGGTGGTTGATAAAGATGTCATTGCCAAAGTTCACGGAGCCCATCGACAGGGTGGCCATTTCCGGGTTGAGCAAGACTGGATCTAGTCGCTCTTGTGCGGTCATACCCACAGCACCTCCCGTGGACACTTGCACGATCACATCGCAGCGCTTTTTGACCTCAGCGATGATCTGACGGTAAACCTCTTTGGACGGCGTGGGCGAGTCATCCGGGTTGCGGGCATGCACATGCACGATGCTGGCGCCAGCGGCTGCACACTCAGCCGCTGCGATGCCGATTTCTTCAGGTGTCACGGGCAAGGCAGGTTGTTGTTCGCGTGTGACCTCGGCACCTGTGAGTGCCGCCGTGATGATGAGTTTGTCCATCTGTGGCTCCTTAAGCGGATCTTCAGCAGATCATCAAACTGATCGTGTGGGGCCTCGTTGCAAGGGCGCGGGTACG
Organism: Pseudomonadota bacterium; assembly: GCA_039797415.1. GTDB lineage: Bacteria > Pseudomonadota > Gammaproteobacteria > Burkholderiales > Burkholderiaceae_C > Aquabacterium. Next base: position 611 of record JBDKHX010000437.1, read on the forward strand.
ACGCAGGTGCCCGATGCGCGGCACACCACAATGGGTTCGGGTAAGACATCGCAGGCAGAGGGCTGGCCTGGCAGGTCGATGGCGCTGATGACCTTGCGTGCCTCAAACACCATTTTGCGAGCCGTCTTGCTCATGAACTCGATGTGCCCGAACGCCTCGATGTAATCGCCGGACCGAACCGGAGCCAGAAACTCAACGCTGTCGTAGGCCACGAACAAGCCTTCGTCGCCGTCGCTGCGGATGAGCAATTCAGTGGCGACGTCGCCAAACAGTTGCAGCATCTTGGCGCCGTCGACCAGGTTGCCTGAGGTGGGTGTCCATGCTGATCTCCTGGTGATGGGGCTCAGCGCGGGTAGCGCCGTGCCCATTCGTCAATCGCAAATGAGGCCACGTTTTCGGCATAACAGCCCACGCCAAATCCGGCGTCGTAGCCCAACTCTTTGGCCAGTTCATGGCTGATGCGTGGGCCGCCCACGATCAGGATGATGCGTTCGCGCAGGCCTTCTGCTTCTAACAGGTCTGACAGGCGTGTCAGGTTATCCAGGTGGATATTTTTTTGCGTGACCACTTGCGACACGAGGATCACGTCTGCGTGCTCTTCTATGGCTTTGGATACCAGTTCTTCTGAATCGACTTGTGCGCCCATGTTGATGGCGCGCATCTCGTGGTAACTCTCCAAGCCCTTGTGGCCGTTATACCCCTTCATGTTCATGATGGCGTCAATGCCCACGGTGTGCGCATCGGTTTCAATGCAGGCCCCAACGACCACCATCTTGCGCCCCATCAGCGTGGCGATCTTGTGGTTGATGGCGTCTTTGTCCAGCACTTCAAATTCGGGCTTGGCCACTTTGATGCGGCTCAGGTCAACCCGGTGCTGGCATTGCCCGTAGACGACATAAAAGGAGAACTCCGGCCCCATGGCTTCGCTGTGCACCACAGCGGGCTCGTTCAGGCCCATTTGCAAGGCCAGTTGGCGGGCGGCCTCTTTGCTGTTGTCATCCAAAGGGGTGGGCAGGGTGAATGACAGTTGCACGCGGCCATCATCCAGGGTGTCCCCATAGGGTTTGATCCAGCGTGGGGGCGCTGCATTTGGGTGGGCAAGCGTATCGCTCATGATGCGTGCTCCTCATGCATGGCCGGCAGCATCAGATCAGGGAAGGGGTTGTAGTAGTCGGCTGACTTGGCAAGCACGCCGTCCAATCCCTTGCCGCCGGTCAGTGTGCGAGAGATGTCTGCAAAGACGCCTTTGGCGATGGCCGCAGGCAGGCCCGTTTGCTCGATCTGGGCCAGCAGGTCGGTGGTTTCTGCCAGCACCTGTTGTGCGCGGCGTTCAATCTGGCCACCGGGGGTGAAGGTGATCTCGTCATGCAGTTCACGCATGCTGCCAAACACGTACTTGGCACTCTGAATGGCCAGGAAGCGGTCTTGGATGAAGGGGGTGTGGATGGCCTCGGTCATCATGCCCAGCAGGTGGATGTTTTGTTGCGTGAGCACGCTCACCACATTGAACAGGGCATCTTGCACATGGCCTTTGAAGATGTTGCCTGTCATGTGCTTTGTTGGCGGCATGTACTTGAGGCAGGCCTCTGGGAAGACTTGCCTGACCAGTTGGGCGTGGGCCAGTTCCCACAAAAATCCGTTGTCCAGGGCCGGGTTGATTTCAAAGGCGTGGCCCAGTCCCATTTGATCGGGCTTCAGGCCTGACAGGTAGGCAAACTGTTCGTTGATCAGTTGAGACGCCAGAACGGTGTGTGCGGCGTCATAGGCATCGGCGGTGGTGAGGTAGTTGTCTTCGCCCGTGTTGATGATGATGCCGGCATACCCATTGACCATGCGTGAGAAGAACTGATCAATGAAAGTGCGCTGCATGTTGATGTCACGAAAGATGATCCCGTACATCGAGTCGTTGAGCATCATGTCCAGCCGCTCCATGGCGCCCATGGCGGCGATCTCGGGCATGCACAGGCCAGAGCAGTAGTTGGTCAGGCGGATGTAGCGGCCTATTCGTTGTCCCACCTCATCCAGCGCAGCCCGCATCAGCTTGAAGTTCTCTTGCGTGGCATAGGTGCCGCCAAAGCCTTCGGTGGTGGCGCCGTAGGGTACGTAGTCCAACAGGCTCTGGCCGGTGGATCGGATAACGGCGATGATGTCGGCGCCTTGCTCGGCGGCAGCGCGGGCTTGTGCGATGTCCTCAAAAATGTTGCCCGTGGCGACGATCAGATACAGCCATGGCGTCGGGGCCTCACCAGACTGCGCAATGGCTTGCGCACGGTGTGTTCGGTGCTGTGAAATGTGGTCGCACATGCGTTTCGCCAAGTCGTGTGCGTGGCGGCGGGCCTGAGCCTCATGGCGCGGGCGCTGCAGCATC
>JBDKHX010000438.1:0-3161 GCA_039797415.1 Pseudomonadota bacterium
TCGATCCAATGACGGCCTGGCTGCAGGTCAACCACGTCGCCCTCTTCCAGGTAGACGATCTGGTCGGTCACACCGGCCAAGGCCATGGCGTCAGATGCCAGGAAGCGTTCGCTGGCATCCGCACCACCCACACCCATGATCAAAGGCGAGCCTTGGCGTGCACCCACCACGCGCTGCGGCTCGTCGCGGCAGAACACGGCAATCGCATAGGCGCCGGTCAAACGCAGGGTGGCGGCCTTGACTGCTGCGTACAAGTCACCGTCGTACAGGTGATCAACGAGGTGCGCAATGACTTCGGTGTCAGTCTGGCTCAGGAACACATAGCCCTTGGCTTGCAGTTCACGGCGCAGCTCTTCGTGGTTCTCGATGATGCCGTTGTGGACCAAGGCAATGCGGCCAGGCTTCGTAGCAGCTGCATCGGCACCCGTGCCGTGCGAGAAATGCGGGTGGGCGTTATGCACCGCAGGCACACCGTGGGTGGCCCAGCGTGTGTGAGCAATACCCAAAGTGCTGTTGACACCGTCTTGCTCTGCCTGGGTGGCCAATTCAGCCACGCGCTGGGTGCTGCGGGTGCGACGCAGTTGGTTGTCTTGCAAGACGGCGACGCCGCAAGAGTCATAACCACGGTATTCAAGGCGCTTGAGGCCCTCAACCAAAACAGGAACGATGTTGCGCGAACCAATGGCGCCGACGATGCCACACATAGTGATTGGACCCCTCAAGCTGCTGCGGCAACGTTGCCGCAATCGATGCGCGATCCTATCGGCAGATGAAAGAAATGTTCTTTCTATATTTAATCAAATTTAGAATAATCAACCATTCTTGAAATTCACACAAATAATCAACCCAAAATTTGTCGATTATTGAAACAATCTTCCATGACACTGAGCCACACCCCGCATCTGGATGGCGTTGACCTGCGCCTGTTGAACTTGCTGCAACACGATGCCAGCTTGTCCAACCAAGCCTTGGCCGATGCTGCGCACCTGTCAGCCGCCACATGTCACCGCCGGGTCAAGCGTTTGTGGGACGAAGGATTCATTGAGCGGCAGGTGGCCATCCTGTCCCCTCAAAAGATGGCCGATGCGCTGGGCTGGGGCTTGTCAGCCCTGGTTGAGATCAGCCTGGATGTGCAAACCCAGGAAGCACTGGATGCCTTTGAAAACCGATGGCAAAACGTCTTTTTACGGATGACGCCCAGGTTCGCAACGTGCGGGCATTCTTTTCCGTCAAGCGGGCCAAGTTTCAGTCAACCGTGCCCTTACCGTGCAGCACTTCGATCAGCTGACCATCCTGGCGCAAGTTCAAAGGCTGACCATCCAGCGGATGACGAGCAACACGACGACGGCTGATCGGCGCTGCGCCATTGATCTCTGGTAGCAATTGAGCCAATTCTTCATTGGACAATTTGGACAGATCCGTCACCGAGGGCAGGCGCTTGGGCATGGAGGCAGCCAGGTCAGCATCCGCCATGGGAGCTGAAGGCCCCACCTCAGCCACGACCGCCTGCGGATCTGCAGGCAACATGTGCAGCGCAGAAGGCATCACCACCGGCTCTGCGGGTGGCACCACTTGGGCTGGGCGTGCAGCATATTGATCCGACAAGGCCCGCTCCATCTGGTGCTGCAACATCAATTGCCACACCCACATGGTCACGCCAAACAACACCACACCGCTGAGCGAGCCGACCAAAAACATCATGCGCTTGTTCAAGGGCCACACGCCCTCCTCTTGCGCAGGCTTGGGGGGCTGCCACTCCATGTCCACCTTGGTGCTGGTGGGTTGCTCAGGCTCGGCGCTGTCAACCACGACCGTTGCCTTGGGCGCCACTTTGGCTTTGCGCAGAGCTTTGCGCTCGGCCAGCAAGGCGTCGTAGTCTTTGCGGGTTTGAGGGTTGATCAAGACCTGATAGGCCGTGTTCAAGGCTGACATTTCGGCATGCGCCTCGGCACCACCGGGGGCATCCGTCACATGTCGATCAGGATGGTATTTGGCCGCCAACACCCGATAGGCCGCACGGATGACCTCCACCGGAGCATCTTGCGTGACCTTCAAACGAGAGTAGTGCCCCATACTGCTTGAGCCCCTGTATCAACGCTTGGTTTTTTGAGGTCGCTGCCAGCCCGCCAGCGACAGTTGCTTGGCGCGGGCCACGGTCAACTGCCCAGCAGGCGCGTCCTTACCCAAGGTGCTGCCGCCGCCAATGGTGGCGCCGTCACCCAAGGTGATGGGTGCAATCAACACGCAGTTGGAGCCCACATGCACATCGTTGCCAATGACGGTACGGTGCTTGTTGGCGCCATCGTAGTTGGCTGTGATGCTGCCAGCACCGTAGTTGACGCGCTCACCCACAGTGGCGTCGCCCAAATAGGCCAGGTGGTTGGCCTTGGCGCCTTTGGCCATGGTGGTGTTTTTGACTTCGACGAAGTTGCCGATGTGGACTTCTTCACCCAACTCAGCGCCTGGGCGCAAACGCGCAAACGGCCCGATCAAAGAACCTGCACCGACTGTGGCACCCAAGGTGTCACCATCAATGTGCGTGAAGGGGTGGATCACGGCACCGGCGCCAATGACGGCATTGCGGATGACGCAATTGGCGCCAATCTGAACGTTGTCACCCAACTTGACTTGGCCTTCAAAGATGCAGTTGACATCGATGTCAACGTCTTGGCCGCATTGCAATTGGCCACGCAGGTCAAACCGGGCGGGGTCAGCCAAACGCACGCCTGCTTCCATCAAGCGATTGGCTTGCGCCAGTTGATGACGACGTTCCAGATCAGCCAGTTGCGCTGGGCTGTTGACACCCAGCACTTCGACCTCATCGCGCGGCTGCGCTGCTACCACTTGCACGCCATCGGCCTGCGCCATGGCGACCACGTCAGTCAGGTAGTACTCGCCTTGGGCGTTGTTGTTGTTCAAGCGGCTGAGCCATTGCTTGAGCTTGGCTGTGGGCGCCGCCATCATGCCGGTGTAAACCTCGTTGATGGTGCGCTGCTCGGCTGATGCGTCTTTGTGCTCGACGATGCCTAGCACCTTCAAGCCGCTGGCATCCCGCACGATGCGGCCATATCCGGTTGGATCAGGCAGATGAATGGTCAGCAAAGCCAACTGGTTGCCCGCGCAGGCATCCACCAGGGCTTGTGCCGTGCTGGCTTCGATCA
>JBDKHX010000439.1:0-3513 GCA_039797415.1 Pseudomonadota bacterium
CGCTTCAGATGCCAAACGCACGGGCATGTGCGGCACATCGCTGAGCACGATGGTGTGAAAGCGCGTGGCCAGTTCCAGGTAATCGTTTTGCGAGCGTGGGCCGCCGCACAGGGTTTGGAAGTCGAACCAGACCACCCCACCGGCACGGCGCTTGGCCTTCAACACACGGTGTTCGATGTTCAAGGCAGGGTCTTCGTCTGCAGTTTCAGCCAGCTTGTCAAAGATGTCCGTCATCTGCTGATTCACATCGGGCGTCAACGGGGTCAGGTACAAATTGGCCAGCTCCAAGGTACGGCGACGGTAGTCGGTGCCACTGTCCACATTGATCACCTCCAACTGCGCCTTGAGCAATTCAATGGCCGGCAGGATGCGATCCCGATGCAAGCCATTGGGATACAACTCGTCTGGGTGGAAGTTTGATGTGGTGACAATGCTCATGCGGTGGCGGAACATGGCGTCCAGCAGCCGATGCAAGATCATCGCGTCGGTGACATCGGCCACGTGGAATTCATCAAAGCAGATCAGACGATGGCGACGGGCCATGCGCTTGGCCAGCACCTCCAGGGGGTCTGCTACGCCTTTGAGTTCGTGCAGTTGGCGATGCACCTCTCGCATGAACTCGTGAAAGTGCAAGCGCCGATGCACCTCTCGCATGAACTCGTGAAAGTGCAAGCGCGTTTTGCGCTGCAAAGGGACCGCGTTGAAAAAGCAGTCCATGATGAAGCTCTTGCCGCGCCCCACCCCACCGTACATGTACACACCGCGCGGCAAGTTGGGATAACGCAGCATCTTGGTCAGTGCATTCGAGCGCTGAGACTTGTAGCCCGCCCACTCGTCCTGGCAGCGCTGCAAAGCGGCAATCCCCTTGAGCTGAGCGTCATCGGCTTTGTAGCCGCGCTCAACCAGGCTTTGCTCATACAGTTTGGTGACGGAAATGGGTGTGGAAGGCATACAGCAGCGTCAAAAGACCAAGAAAAAGGGGCAGCCAAGCCGCCCCTGATGTGAGTTGCGTGCTGCCAACTCAGAAGTTTAAGGTGCGCTTGTCCACGGCGAGCGCCGCTTCCTTGGTCGCCTCACTCAAACTGGGGTGAGCGTGACAAATCCGCGCGATGTCTTCCGCACTGGCCTTGAACTCCATGGCCACCACGGCTTCAGAGATCAATTCGCTGGCGAACGGACCAATGATGTGCACCCCCAGGATTTCGTCTGTTGTGGCGTCAGCCAGGAACTTGACGAAACCAGTGGTGTCGCCCAAGGCACGTGCGCGACCGTTGGCAATGAACGGGAAGGAGCCGGCTTTATAAGCCCGCCCTTCCGCCTTCAACGCCTGTTCGGTTTTGCCGACCCAAGCGATCTCTGGGCTGGTGTAAATCACCCAGGGAATCGTGTTGAAGTTGACGTGCCCGTGCTGACCGGCAATACGCTCAGCCACAGCCACACCTTCTTCTTCAGCCTTGTGCGCCAACATCGGGCCACGCACCACATCACCCACCGCCCACACATTGGGCAAGTTGGTCTTGCAGTCGTCGTCCACCACGATGACGCCACGTTCATCCAGTTTCAAACCCACGGCTTCGGTATTGAGGCCATTGGTATTGGGCACGCGACCGATCGACACGATCAGCTTGTCGCATTCCAGTTTTTGCGCTTCGCCCTTGGCGTCGGTGTAGGCCACCGTCACGCCCTTCTTGGCCTTCTTGATCTCGCCGATCTTGACGCCCAGTTGCAGCTTCAAGCCTTGCTTGGTGAAGACCTTCTGGGCCTCCTTGGCAACCTGTTCATCGACAGCAGCCAGGAAGGTTGGCAAAGCTTCCAGCACGGTCACTTCAGCACCCAGACGGCGCCAGACCGAACCCATTTCCAGTCCGATCACGCCCGAGCCGATCACACCCAACTTGGCGGGCACTTCGCCAATGGCCAAAGCACCGTCGTTGGACAAGATCTGCTTTTCGTCAAACTCTGCACCCGGCAATTGACGGGCATTGGAGCCCGTCGCCAGGATGATGTGCTTGCCTGTCACCGTGTCAGGTTTGTCACCCGCCACCGCGATTTCATAAGCACCATCGGCGGCTTTGACGAACGAGCCACGGCCGTGGAAGAACGTCACCTTGTTCTTTTTGAACAAGTACAGGATGCCATCGTTGTTCTGTTTGACGACGGTGTCCTTGCGGCCAATCATCTTGGCCACATCCATCTTCAAACCTTCCACCGTGATGCCGTGATCGACAAAGTGGTGGGCGGCCTGGTCGTAATGCTCGGACGACTGCAACAAGGCCTTGGATGGAATGCAACCAACGTTGGTGCAAGTGCCTCCGGGGGCTGGGCCACCCTTGGCATTTTTCCATTCATCGATACACGCCACCTTGAAACCCAACTGGGCTGCACGGATAGCTGCGATGTAACCACCAGGGCCACCGCCAATGACGACCACGTCAAATTGATTGGACACAGATTGCTCCTCAGAGGGCGCCTGCGACCTCCCTCGTGAGGAGGCCACAGGCTGTTATCAGTTTTAGATGTCGAACAGCAAGCGGGCTGGGTCTTCCAGCGCTTCCTTCATGGCGACCAGGCCCAGCACGGCTTCACGGCCGTCGATGATGCGGTGGTCATACGACATGGCCAGGTAGTTGATCGGACGGACCACGACCTGACCGTTTTCCACCACGGCGCGGTCCTTGGTGGCATGCACGCCCAAGATGGCCGATTGAGGTGGGTTGATGATCGGTGTCGACAGCATCGAGCCGAAGGTACCGCCACGTGCCGCCAGTCAGCTCTTCCAAGCCCAGCTTGCCATCACGTGCCTTCACGCCGAACTCGGCAATCTTCTTTTCGATCTCGGCAAAGGTCATCTGGTCCACGTTACGCAGCACAGGCACCACCAGGCCACGAGGCGAGCCCACAGCCACGCCAATGTCAAAGTAGCCGTGGTAGACGATGTCATTGCCATCGACCGAAGCGTTGATGACGGGATACTTCTTGAGCGCATGCACAGCCGCTTTGACAAAGAAGCTCATGAAGCCCAGCTTGACGCCGTGCTCTTTCTCGAACTTCTCCTGGAACTTCTTACGCATTTCCATCACCGGCGCCATGTTCACTTCATTGAACGTGGTCAGGATGGCGTTGGTGGCTTGCGATTGCAGCAAACGCTCGGCCACACGGGCACGCAGTCGGCTCATCGGCACGCGTTGCTCAGGGCGATCGGCCAGGTTGTTCGGGCCTGTTGGCGCCTTGACCTGTGGCAGCGCGGTACTTGGCACGCCAGTTGGGATGGCCCACCCTTGGTGACGCGGCCGTCTTTACCCGAACCAGCCACTTGGCCTGCTGTCATACCGTTGTCGGCCAACAGCTTCGCAGCCGCCGGCATGGCCACATCGCCCTTGCTACCACCAGCAGCAACCAGAGCGGGCGCAGCAGCAACAGGCGCCGCAGCTGCGGCAGCTGCCGGAGCAGCAACCGCACCAACAGAACCTTCGGTGTCGATCTTGGCGATGACTTGGTCGGACACCACCGTAC
>JBDKHX010000440.1:0-2818 GCA_039797415.1 Pseudomonadota bacterium
TGGTCTGACGTGATTGGCAGCCTGAAGTTCGGCTCAACACCAGCCATGGCCCACACCTTGTCCCGGCTCATGGCAGATGCCGTTCGCAGGGAAAGCTGGGGGACACCTGATTTGATTGTGCCGATCCCATTGTCTGCACAGCGATGGAAGGAGCGCGGCTACAACCAGGCTTGGCTGCTGGCCAGTCAGACGGCACGGGAGTTGGGATGGGCCAACCGCCTACACCCTCACACTTTGGTTCGGCAACGCGAAACAGGACGCCTGATGGCCATGCAATCAGACGAACGCCAGCGATCCATCTTGCATGCGTTTGCCATTGCGCCAGATCAGGCTTATCGGGTCAGCGGCCAACACGTTGCACTGGTTGACGACGTGATGACCACCGGCGCAACAGCCAATGAGGCCGCCAGAACCTTGCTGCAAGCCGGCGCCGCCAGCGTGACAGGATGGTTTGCGGCCAGAACGCCGGCACCCAAAGTCAAAGTTGATCGGTCGAAGACTCGACACCTGGCGAGGTCCACTCCCCCAGCAAGCGATAACCCAGAGCCAGCAAAGTTGGGCCCAAAAATGCACCAATGACGCCAAAGGCAAGGACCCCACCCAAAACGCCGAGAAACACCACGGCAAACGGCAGGCTGGAACCCCGGCTGATGATGAACGGCTTGATGACGTTGTCGACCGTGCTGACCAGGAAAAAGCCCCAGGCCGCCATGAATACCGCCCAGCCAACATCACCCTGCTGAAACAACCAGATCGCCCATCGGGGGACCGACGGGCACGACGGACGCAAAGAAGGTCACCACCCCCAGCAACATGGCTCCGGGCACACCCGCGATCACAAAACCGATGGAAGCCAACACCCCTTGGGCCAAGGCAGTACCCAGGATGCCGTAAATCACACCGTGAATGGTGCCTTTGGTGATGTCGATCAGGTAGGCCGCACGCTCATCAGCCAAACGCACCAAGGCTGCGCGCAAACGAGTGGCCAGCGCTTCGCCATGCAAGAAGATGAAAAAGGCCAGAAACACGGACAAGGTCAGGTCAATCAAGCCACGAGCCACCACAGCCCCAGCCGTCAAGGCCATGTCCTGGGCTGGCTTGGCAAATTTGCCCAACTCGGCCATCAATCGGTGCCCGTCATGGGCCAGCCGTTGCCAATAGTCATGCAACCAAGCGCCCACTAAAGGCAGATCGCGCAGCCATGCCGGCGCATCAGGCAAGCCCCCAGTCGCCATTTTGTTAACGGCCTCCGCCAGTTCCGTCAGATTGTCAGCAAGCCCCAAAGCCACAGCCAAAACTGGCACCAGCAAAACCAGGGTAACCGCCAAGGTCATCAAGCTGGCAGCCAAAACACGTCGCCCTTTGACTTGGCGGTCCAGCCACAACAAAGGCATCCAACAAGTGGAGGCCAAAATGGCCGCCCAGACCAAAGAGGTCATGAATGGCAACAAAACGTAGACGCAGCCCACACCCAACAAGGCCAGAGCCACAGTAGCCAAAGTACGATCAGCGCGAGATGTATCCATAAGGCCTAGCAGTCATTTGCAATGATTATGCGGGGCCACTAGCGCAAATGCACTAAGTCGGTTACCATGCAACTGTAGCTATACCAAGACAGTCCCGCCAAAGGGCATCTCTGTCTTCTGCCCCGCGGTCTGCCGGGCAGACCCACTGAATCTCCTACCAAGTGATTTTCTTGCGTGTTTCTGCAAAGCGCTGGCATGTGTCCGCGCATAACTTGGATAAAGGAATTCCAACATGTCTACAACTCAAACAGGCACCGTGAAGTGGTTCAACGAAGGCAAGGGCTTCGGCTTCATCGCCCAAGACAACGGCGGCAATGACCTGTTCGCCCACTTCAGCGAAATCAAGGGCAGCGGCTTCAAGACCCTGGCTGAAAACCAACGCGTTGAATTCGAAATCACGCAAGGCCAAAAGGGCTTGCAAGCTTCGAACATCCGTACGATCTGATCGCTTTGATCACGATCTCGGTTCTTGATTGAACCGCTCAAAACCGCGGCCTTGGCTGCGGTTTTTTATTTTGGAAAGGCAATCGTGAAGAATCTTCAAGATGCCACAGAGATGATCTGCGACCTCAAGGGCAGCATGCTCGCCATGGATGCCTTGGTCAGCGCCTTGGTCTACACCCTGCCGCTGGAAGCTCGCACCGAGTTGCGCAAGCGCTTGGATGCCTACGCAGAAGTTGCACGCACGGTGCTGCTCCAATCTGAAATTTCGGAGCACACTCTGACTGCGTTCGAACGTGACGTGACGCGAGCCGAGAAATTGGTCGGCGCGTCAGTTCGCTCAGCCCTCAACCCGATTTGATTGGAGAAGACCATGGCAAACAAAGGCCAACAAAAAACCAAAGAAGCCAAAAAGCCCAAGAAGGATGCTCCGAGCAAACCGGTGTCGTCCAATCCGGTCATGCCCACCAAGGTGACAGTGGTGCCGGAGCGCAGCAAAAAGAAGTAACAGAGCAAAGGCACAACATGAAAGCAATCTGGAATGGCGTGGTCGTGGCCGAAAGTGATGACATCGTCACCGTGGAAGGCAATCACTACTTCCCCAAGGCGTCCCTCAAGACGGAGTTCACCACCTTCAGCAACCACCGCACCAGTTGCGTCTGGAAGGGGCAGGCTTATTACATGAGCCTGTTCGTCAATGGTGAGATGAATCCTGACTCGGTCTGGTTCTACCCTGAGCCGACTGAATCGGCTGCGGAGATCAAAGATCGCGTTGCTTTCAAGGCCGGTGTGTCGATTGTTGATTGATCGATGCAGGTAAGTTGATGCACAAGCCCATTGCTGTCTCGCTC
>JBDKHX010000441.1:0-3978 GCA_039797415.1 Pseudomonadota bacterium
GGGCTTGTCTCCCTGGCATGAGACATCAAACGGAGATGGCAAGCGCGGGTCGCCAAAGCGCACCATCGCATCACTGAAGGTCACACGAGCCTGGCGAACCTTGGACACCTCGCCCCTTGGGGACATCGTCTGCACATTGACCGCCATGGCATGCGACAACCATAGCACCATGACCAAAGCCAGACTACAAATGATCCCAAAAGACAGACGTCCAGCCTGCTTGAATGCCGAGCGCATGGCGCTTCCCCTTATCGTCGTTTGGCCAGAACTATAGCGGGGCGCGCCTGAACAGCGCCCCCTTTGAAACACGTCAAAAAGAGGGGTACGGCATGGAGCCGGCCATAATCCTCCCCTCATCGTGCTTTGTGCGGTGGCACCAGCCACCCCGGTTGTCGTATGTCTGAGGCGCAGGATATTCAAATTTGGCTGAAGCGGGCCCTTTGGGCTGGCTTAGGGTTGCTTGTCACCGGTTTGGTTGCCCTGGGCATCATGCTGGCGGTGCTGTACCCCCAACTGCCAGACACGTCCTCGCTGTCCAACTACCAACCCAAGCTACCCTTGCGCGTCTACACCGCAGATGGCGTAGAAATAGGTGGTTTTGGCAGCGAAAAACGCACCTACCTGCCGATCGATCAAATCCCCAAGCTGATGCGGGACAGTCTGCTGGCGGTGGAGGACGCTCGCTTTTACGAGCACCACGGCATCGACCCCATTGGTGTGCTGCGCGCGGTCCTGTCCAACGTCACAGGCGGACGCACACAGGGCGCATCCACCATCACCCAGCAAGTCGCCCGCACCTTCTTTTTGACACGCGAAAAAACCATCACCCGCAAGCTCAAAGAAGCCCTGCTGTCACGCAAGCTGGAATCGCAGTTGAGCAAAGACAAACTGCTTGAGCTATACATGAACCAGATCTATCTGGGATCTCGCGCTTATGGGTTTGGCGAAGCGGCTCAAACCTACTTTGGCAGACCACTGGCTGAACTGAGCGCCGCTGAATGCGCCATGCTGGCTGGCCTGCCGCAAAACCCGGCCAACGTGAACCCCATCAAAAATCTGGATCGCGCGCTGGCTCGCCAAAAGGTGGCGCTGTGGCGCATGCGTGATGCCGGCGTCATCACCGATGAGCAATACGAGCAGGCAAAAGCAGAGAAGTTGACCATTCGCAAGGCCACAGATGTGGACGTGCACGCCGAATTCGTCGCTGAAATGGCCCGCCAACAGGTTTATGCCCAATATGGCGAAGAGGCCTACACATCAGGCATGAAGGTCATCACCACCTTACGCGCCAGCGACCAACAAGCCGCCTACAAGGCCCTGCGCCGCACACTGATCGACCATGAGCGGGCGCAGGCCTGGCGCGGCCCTGAAGACCATGAAGATCTGGATGCCGACTGGGAGGATCACGACCCAGCCATTGCCCAAATTTTGTCCGACTACTCGGACGACGAAGACCTGCGCATCGCCTTGGTCACGCAAGCCAGCACCAAAGCGATCACGGCCGTTCTGGCCTCGGGTGAGGTCATTCGCGTGGAGGCCAAAGGCCTGCGCCAAGCCCAGGCAGGTCTGAACAAAAAAGCTGCGGACAAGCTGCGCATTGAACGTGGGTCCGTGATCCGCTTGATCCAGTCTGGCAAGGATTGGTCGGTCACTCAGTGGCCTCAGGCTGAAGGCGCATTGGTGGCGCTGGACCCTCATAACGGTGAAGTGCGCGCCCTGGTCGGCGGCTTTGACTTCCAGCGCAACCAGTTCAATCACGTGACACAAGGTTGGCGCCAACCCGGGTCCAGCTACAAACCATTTTTGTATGCCGGCGCCATGGAAAACGGCGTGATGCCGCAAACCTTTGTCAATGACGCCCCTTTGACCGACGTAGGCGACTGGTCGCCACAAAACTCGGACGGCAGCGCCGATGGCCCCATCACCGTTCGGCAGGCTTTGGCCAAGTCTAAAAACCTGGTCACCATCAGATTGGTGCAATTGCTGGGCGCCGATGCTGCACGACGCTGGACAGGCAAATTTGGCTTTGACATCGACAAACAACCGGACAACCTGACTCTGGCTTTGGGCGCTGGCTCAACCACGCCCATGCAACTGGCCAGTGCCTACGCCGTGATCGCCAATGGCGGGATGACGGTCAAACCCGTGGTCATCCGACCCCGCAGTGGCACGGCGGCACGCGCACAAGGACAACTCAAGCGCCCTGATATCTATGGCAAAACGGGCACCACGAACGATGTCGTCGACGCCTGGTTTGCAGGCTTTCAGCCCAAGCTGGTGGCCGTGGTCTGGATTGGGCACGACACCCCCAAGAGCTTGGGATCGCACGCATCTGGTGGCTCGCTGGCCTTGCCCGCCTGGATCAACTTCATGGCCACTGCTTTAAGAGGCGAACCCGTGGCCGAAATCGCGCCACCGGAGGGGGTGGTGCATGCTGATGGCGATTGGCGCTACGTGGAATGGGCAGACGGCAGTTTCATCCCGACCTTGGGATTGGATGGCCAATTGGTCTCACCCAGTTTGATCCCGCCACCGCCTACTGAGCCAGCCTCTGCGGCGGAAGCTGCATCCTCGGTCGAAGCCTCTGCGTCGCAATAAGCGCTGACATAACGCTATCGGCCACAAGCCTCAGTGGGGCCTTGTACATCCGCCCAGGTCAAATGCAAGCGCAGGTCAAACTCGTACTGATGGTAGTTGGGCTCCATGTGCATGCATAGCTGATAGAAGGCTTTGTCATGCTCGCGCTCTTTGAGGTGGGCCAGTTCATGCACCACGATCATCTTCAAAAACTCAGGCGGGGTTTGCTTGAACAGGCTGGCCACACGGATTTCGCGTTTGGCCTTGAGCTTGCCGCCTTGAACGCGTGACACCATGGTGTGCGTGCCAAGGGCATGCGAAATCACCTTGAGCTTGTTGTCGTAGGCCACTTTGGTGATGGGGTCGGCATTGCGCAGATACCGGTTTTTAAAATCCATCACGTATTCGTACAAGGCGGTGTCGCTGCGCACTTCGTGCTGCTCGGGGTAGCGGCGCGCCAATACCTCGCCCAGCTTGCCCTGATCGATCAATTGCTGAACTTGTTGCAGCACGTGTGGCGGGTAGCCGCCCAGGTACTTGAGCGGTGGCACCACCAGGCGGCTGGCTGCAGCCTCCGGGCGAGATTCAGGGCGCGATTTGCTCGGCATAGTCATACAAAGCGCCCAGGATGTCTTGCCCACGCTCATCGTCGTCATTCAACTGTTCGCTCAAGGTATCAATGCGCTCAAAGAACTGAGCCAGCGACAGCGCCCCGCCCTGCCCTTGATGCAGGCGCTCGCTGCAGTGAGCGTGCCAGCGTTCTTGTTCTTCTTCTGACAGGCTGTCTTCAAAGTTGCGCGCACGATATCGAAACAGCAACTCTTCCAGGCGTTCGTCTTCAAACGCGGGGGAGCGATCAGCCAGCTTCTGTGCCCGCTCGGCAGCCGGTAGCGCACGGATGCGGTCCAGCGTACGCCGGTCGTGTTGGCTCAAAAATCCGCCATACAGGTCTTCATCCACATCCACTGCGGGCGATGCGGACAAGGATGGCCTCTCAAACACCTCTGCCCAGATACCAGCCATGCTGGCGCCCCGCTGCGCGGCGATCTGAGCGTGTTGCAAACACGTGTCGACATTGATGCCCCACTTCTGCGCCACAGCAGGGCTGAGGGTTTTCAAATTGCCAATGACGATGGGCGATTTGTTGATGTGAATGGTCTTGACCGGCAGGCGGGTCACGCCTTCGGGCAAGTCTTCTGTCTTGCTGAACATGCGCTCGCGAATGGCTTGCGCGTTCAAGTCAAACAATTCGGTGGGATCAAAGGCCAGGTCCCACACGATCATTTCGTTCTTGTTGCTGGGGTGCGGTGCCAAGGGCCACACCAAGGCCATGCAACCACGCTCGACGCCATACATGCCTGAAATGTGGATGAAGGGCCGACCCACACCCATTTCGTTGAG
>JBDKHX010000442.1:0-2664 GCA_039797415.1 Pseudomonadota bacterium
GGAGCCGGACCACCGACAAGGCGCATCACTGCAGGACAAAAAGCGTCGCAAAGCCCATCACACCGACAACGCCACCGATCGCAACGGGATGATGATGTTTTTCAGGGCGGAGTCGATCATGTCCTGGAGTGAGTACGTCAAAGTCAATCGCCAGACCGATGACGATGATGATGGCCATGCCATCCAGGCTGCAGACGACATGAACAGCCTGGCCATCACAAACGATGGACAGACCAGTGCCGCACGTGTGAAGTTTGATCTCGACCTGCCCGCAGCTGCACAAGATGACCTGCCACTGGGCCCGGGTGTGGCATTACCCGAATGGCACTGGAAGCAACAGCGACTGGTGCCTGATCACTGCTCGGCTCAATTGCTGGAGGCTCGGCAACCCGCCCCCTACCAAGCCCCCGCGCATCTGCAATTGACCGCGCGCCGTGTTCGGCGCAAGTTGGAAGTACTGCGCTCGTTGCCGCGCCATCTCCATGCCCAACAACAGGGAGAAGACCTGGACCTGGACGCCTGGGTGCAATGGCGCGCTCATGCACAAGCTTGCCCGCAGCATGAGGGTGACGCACGCATTTACTCGCAAAAGCAAGCCGTTGAACGCAGCCTCGCCCCTGCTGCTGGCAGACCTTTCTTTGTCTACCGACACCTGGGCCAACAACGAACAACGTGTGATCGACGTGATCCGAGAATCACTCTACGTTTTCGGCGAAGCCTTGACCGCCTTGGGTGATCCCTTTGCCATGTTGGGCTTCAGTTCTGTCCGCAGGCAAAACGTGCGCATGCACCTGCTCAAGCGCTTCAACGAAACCTGGAGCCCCATGGTGCAAGCCCGCGTGGGCGCCATCAAACCTGGCTATTACACCCGCATGGGCGCCGCCATTCGCTACGCCATCAAAGGCTTGGAAATGCGACCAGAACGCCAACGCCTGTTGCTGCTCCTCACAGATGGCAAACCCAATGATCTGGATGTCTACGAAGGCCGACACGGATTGGAAGACACCCGCCAAGCCGTCATTGAGGCACGCGCCGCAGGTTTGCACCCCTATTGCGTCACCATTGACAAAGAAGCGCACGACTACTTGCCAAATCTATTTGGGCAAAAGGGTTTTGCCGTTGTCCACAATCCGACGGACCTGGCATCCAAACTCAGCTCGGTATACGCCAAGTTGGCTACCCCAAAAGGATGAGGCGCCAGATCGATTGCGCGTTTACCCGATCGTTCTAAAGAACGGCCACACCCGAGGCGACTGGTCAGATTTGATGTTCATCAACATCGCGCCAGTCAGTGTTTTCAGAATCGACCTCAGTTTGAAGTTCAGCGACGCACGCTGAATTGACTTGGAGATCCGATATGAATTACCACAGCTCGTTTGCCGTCGCCCCGTATCTACGTGGTTTGGCCTTGTTCTCAGACATGCAAGCGGCCGAACTGGAACGCCTGGCAGAAGGCTGCATCGTTCGCCGCGCGGCGAGAGGCGAAGTGCTGTTTCGTGTCGGCGACCCTTGCGATGAACTGCATGCGGTCATCAGCGGACAGGTCAAGCTGTTCGCCCTGGCGCCCAATGGACAAGAAAAGGTCATCGAGCTGATCAGTCCGAATCAAACCTTTGCCGAAGCCCTGATGTTCACGAACAAGCCCTACATCGTGAACGCACAGGCGCTAACCGAAACCACGATCCTGACCGTCAAACGTCAAGCCATCATGCGCGAGATCGAATCCGATCACCGCTTTGCCTTGCGCATGCTGGCTGGCATCTCACGCAAGATGCACGGCTTGATCCACGACGTCGAGTCCTACACCCTGCGATCGGGCCTGCAACGCGTGATCAGCTACCTGCTGAACGAGGAAACACCAGAGCAGCCCATCACTTACACCGCGATGCCAGGCCACCGCACAGTGACGTTACCTGTGAGCAAAGCCACCGTGGCCTCACGCCTTTCACTGACACCAGAGTACTTCTCGCGTGTGCTGCATGAACTAATCGAAGAGGGCCTCATTGAAGTTGATAAGCGACACATTCACATCACTGATATTCAACGCCTGTCTGAGTATCAAATGCAAGCAGCGTGATCGCAAAACCACAAGAAGTTTGATGTAACGCACATTAGGAGCAACACACCAATAGTCCTAACCTGGTTCAAGGATGCCTCGGGTTTGCCCGCGCACGATGAGTTCGACCTTGAGGGAAAGCAGCCACCTCCCCACAACCCCTGCATACGCAGGTTTGCGCTGCGATAAGGAGAACCAGGCATGAAACGATCCGTTGCACGGCGCGCCACCACCCTCGCGCTGGCCGCATTTGCCGCTTTGGGCGGCTTGGCACAGGCCGCCGAAAAGGGCATGACACAGCCCGAGATGAACTATCAGGCAGGCACCTCGCCATTGGCCAATGAGGCCATGTACCAAAGCACGAACCCCAAAGCGCCCCCCATGACGCAGGCCGAGTTCGACAAAGCACGCAAGATCTACTTTGAACGTTGCGCGGGTTGCCATGGCGTTTTGCGCAAGGGTGCAACCGGCAAACCACTGACTCCGGACATCACCCTGGGCAAAGGCACCGATTACCTGAAAGTGTTCATTGCCTATGGCTCGCCAGCTGGCATGCCCAACTGGCTGACATCGGGTGAAATGGCTGAACAAGATGTCGACCTGATGGC
>JBDKHX010000443.1:0-3300 GCA_039797415.1 Pseudomonadota bacterium
TCTGACACACACCCAAGGCGGGCGGCCGTGCAAGGCGATGCCGGCTTCTGGCCCATGTGGGTTGTCTTTGAGGTAATGCTGCATCCACACCGTACGCAAGCCCAATCGCCGCGCACTTTTGAGGTTGGCCACCGTGTCTTCAACCAACACGCAGCGATGGGCCTGCAGCTTGTGTTTGGCCAGGACCACCCGCAACATGCGCGCATCAGGCTTGGGCCTCAGGTCACCAAACACACGCATGCCTTCAATGGCAATCACGCCTTCAAACACCGAGGCCAGGTCCAGCGCAGTCAGCACACGCTTGGCGTAATCGGCTGGCGCATTGGTCAACAAGAACTTGCGGCCAGGTAAGCGCTTGAGCGCCTCTCGGTCCACCGTGGGCATGTGCAGTTGCGCCTCTAACCCGGGTAAGACATGGGTCTGTGCCAGAAAGTGTGCAGCCCGAATACCGTGATGCTTTTCCAGGCCCAGCAAGGTGGCGCCATAACGGCGCCAGTAATGGATGCGCAAGCGGTCTGCCTCGTCCCGAGGCAAACCCAGATGCTGCTCGATGTAGTCCGTCATCGAGCCATTGAGCCTCCAGAACACCGCACGACTGGCGTCGTGCAAAGTGTTATCGAGGTCGAACAGCCAGATGGGGTCGGACATCAGCGCCACATCAGTGGCTGCGGATCATCGTGCCGTAAGCCTGTTCGGTCAGGATTTCCAGCAGCATGGCGTGAGGCACGCGGCCATCGACGATGTGCACGGCATTGACACCGCTCTTGGCCGCGTCCAGGGCACCTGCAATTTTCGGAATCATGCCGCCGCTGATGGTGCCGTCTGCAATCAAGTCGTCGATCTGGCGGGCCGTCAAGTCGGTCAGCAAATTGCCTTCCTTGTCCAGCACACCCTTGATGTTGGTCAGCAGCATGAGCTTTTCAGCTTTGAGCACTTCGGCCAGCTTGGACGCAACCAGGTCGGCGTTGATGTTGTAGCTTTCGTTTTGCACGCCAAAGCCAATGGGGCTGATGACCGGGATGAACTGGTCGTCTTGCAAGGCCTTGACCACGCTGGGGTCGATCGACTCGATCTCACCGACCTGACCCACGTCGTGTTCCTTGCTGGGGTCGTGAATGTCTTGCAGCCGGAGCTTGCGCGCACGGATCAGACCACCGTCACGGCCCGTCAAGCCGACGGCCTTACCACCCGCCGCGTTGATGAGGCCGACGATGTCTTGCTGCACTTCACCGGCCAGCACCCACTCCACCACTTCCATGGTTTCTTCGTCGGTGACGCGCATACCCTGGATGAATTGGCCCTTTTTGCCAATCTTGTTCAGGGCCGCATCGATTTGAGGGCCACCGCCGTGCACCACGACAGGGTTCAGGCCCACCAGCTTGAGCAACACCACGTCTTCAGCAAAGTCTGCCTGCAGTTCCGGATCGGTCATGGCGTTGCCGCCGTACTTGATCACGATGGTCTTACCGTGGAACTTGCGGATATAAGGCAGCGCCTGGGCCAGGATCTCGGCCTTGTCGCGTGGGGCGATGTTGTCAACAGAAGTGGACGAGGCCGAATGGTTGAAAGCGGTCATGACTGGCGCAGGGTTGCAAAAACAAGAATCCGGCTATTTTAAAAGCCATCGCAGGCTGTGCCGCCAACAATCTGGTCTGTCAACGAAAACAACCCTTGGCGCGTCTAGGTAGACATGGCGTCATACTGGTGTGCATCGCCATGCACTGAGGAGTGATTTTTATGCGTACGCGCATTTCAAGCTTGTTGACCCGTTTGTCTGCCGGTGTGGCGCTGGCTGCCGCGCTGGCCGCCCCAGCCTGGGCGGAAGACGGTGAAGTCAAGAAAATTGACCTGGACACCAACAAGATCACCCTCAAGCACAACGGCATCAAGAACCTGGACATGCCGGCCATGCAGATGGCGTTTCGGGTGGCCGACGCCAACTGGTTGAAAAACCTGCAAGTGGGCGACAAGGTGACTTTCTCGGCCGACAAGGTGGGCGGCCAATTCACGGTCACAGCGATTTCGAAGAAGTAAAAAATACGGGCTCCAGCTTGACAACCGGAACCCGCTTATACAAACCCCTCCCTGGGGTCTATCTCTGGTACTACTTTATTCGTTTCAACAGTTCGTTAACAGTTCGTTTTTGCGCGATTTTGTTTGTTTGTCGCCTCGGCGCTTGGAATAAAGTGATTGTAGTGGCGCACTGTGTCAAAGAATCCCCCTTTAACCGGGGGCAAACGTTACAAGATGAAATGTGATGTTCGGATCACACGACGCAATTGCGCAATGCGAAATTTACAGAACCCAAAGCAAGAATGACGTCATGGTGACGTACCGTGCAAACTTGCCCAGGGCCATGTAGAGCACGCACGGCCAAAAAGGCAGGCGCAACCAGCCTGCCACGGCACACAAGGGGTCACCCACAACAGGCAGCCAAGACAAGAGGCAAGCTTTGGGGCCGTAACGGACCAACCAACGCGATGCCGTTGGCTGTTCACGCGCGGGATGGTGATGCGACAACTCCCTCAAATGATCCGTTGCCAGATGCGCACCCCGGCCCATCCACCAGGTCACCGCGCCGCCCAGGGTGTTGCCAGCCGTCGCAACGACCACCGCGGGCCAGAACAAGTCGGGCTGCACCTTGACCAAACCAAACACGACCGGCTCAGACCCCATGGGCAACAAGGTGGCCGACACAAACGCCACAACAAAGACGGCGCCCAACCCCACTTGCGGCAAGGCCAGCCACTGCAACAGGGTTGATACAGCCAAAGTCATCCAAGCTTCCATGGCTCGATTGTGCCGGGCTTGAAAAAGGCCGACACAGGGCAGTGACATCAATCCGTCACAGAGACGTCATCAAGCTGACTCACGCTGTTTCTACCCTCGGGGTCATCCAGTTGTGACTTTCTGCCAGTTTGGGGACATCCATGAAGCGTCGTATCCTGTTTTGGCAGCATCTCGCACCGTTGGACATACAACCACGCCAACACAGGCGTGCTGGGGCAAACCTCTGAAATCGCCAGCTTTGATGCCGCAACGCAATCTTTGTGGGTGGTGGGCCTCAAGGGCGTGGATGTGCTGCAAGCCAACACAGGCAACCTGATTGGTCACATTGATACGTCCTCATTTGGCAGCGCCAACAGCGTCAGCATTTACAACGGCCTGGCCGCAGTCGCCATTGAAAACTCGGTCGACCGCACCCTGCCCGGCACCATCAAACTGTTTGACACCAGCACACGTGCATTGAGCAGTGGCATCAACTCGATCCAGGTCGGCGCCTTGCCAGACATGGTGACA
>JBDKHX010000444.1:0-4516 GCA_039797415.1 Pseudomonadota bacterium
CCGATTTCGGTCTTATGCGCACCCCGATCATAGGCAGGCGCAGCAGCCCGATTGGTTTGTCATGACCGGCGATAGCGATAACGATTGCTCCCAAATCAGCAAAACGCGGAACACACTGTCCAAATGAGCAAAAAAGAATTATTAGCCTTGTTTTTGGATCGGTCTGGCGCTGGCGCTTTGCTAAGGTCGGCTGCTAGCTGGGAGGGGCTGTTAGTTCTCAACTATCACCGAGTTGGGCCTTGGCCAACAACCGTTTGGGACAAAGACCTTTTCAGTGCTACCCAGGAAGGTTTTCACGATCAGTTGTCGTTTTTGAAGGCCAACTTTGATGTAGTCGGCTTCGACGATTTTGCAGGGCTGGGAAATAGACGAGGACGCCATGTCCAAATCACATTCGATGATGGCTATCGAGATAACCATGATCTGGCCTTCCCTGTTCTGTCTGATCTGGGCTTGAGTGCAACCTTTTTCGTCTGTACAGGGTTCATTGATCAAGGTGGCGTACCTTGGTGGGACGAATTGGCTTGGATCGTCAACCATTCTCAATCCGGCAAGCAAGCCAGATTTCGTGGGCTGGAGTTCAGTCTGGCAGATCCAACTCAAAGGCTGGCCACAGTGCGTCAGCTGAACGCTTTGTATGACGGGTTAACTGAGAGTGAGCGTCCAGGTTTTCTCGATGAACTAGCTCAAGCCCTCTTGTCCAAACGTTGTGGTCCGGCTGAAGGGGCCAGTTTGTGGATGACTTGGGACATGATTCGCGCGATGCATCAAGGTGGCATGACCATTGGTGGGCATACCTTGAACCACGTCGAACTGTCTCGCTACAGTGAGTCAGACCAACTCATTGAAATCACCGGGACCGGGTCGTGTCAGAGGATTGAAACCGAGGTTGGAGCCCCTGTCAGGACATTCTCCTATCCATATGGGACGCAGAATTCGTTTAATAACGAAACACGTCAGGCACTGGCCAATGCAGGTATTGAGTACGCCTACTCCTACAGCGGCGGATACCAAGGTGTGACGGGTTGGGATCGTTATGACTTGAAACGGACCCCCGTTGAGGCCCATCATAGTCAAGCGTTTTTCCGATCCATGCTCTCGCTTCCGCGACTATTTGCGTGACCGCAGAACAATCTTCGCTTGTTGAAGCAGTGCTTCGGTCTTCAGGCCAGCGTTCCACGGGTGGCCCGCATGGCGTTGTTGTTTGGTCAGTTCGGAGGACCAAGCGGTTAATCGGCTGAGCGCAGTGCTGGCCGGCAGCGAATCCACCGGGAAGAACCTGGGGGCAGCGCCAACAGCCACGCAACTCATGTCATGACACAGCTTTTGCAGCATTTCAAGCTGTAGCGGCAATGGCCAGGCAGTCCACTTACTCGGTACGCCTTGGGCGACATCCTTCGGAATTTGGACCCAATATTGCCCATCAATGCCCTGTCCATGCCGCTCCTTGGCCGTCAGCGGCTGCTGGCCGGTCGCATTCAAAAGCAGCGTCGCGTCAGCGTGTGAAAGGCCTGGGATTTCGGTCATCAACCAAGCAACTGCCTGCTCAGGCTGGGGCAGCGGCAAGCGCCAAGCCTGGCAGCGGCTGCGAACCGTGGGCAGCAGGCTATCCAGGGCCGAGCCGCTGAGCACAAAGCGCACCATGCCTGGCGGCTCTTCCAGTGTTTTCAGCAGCGTATTGGCTGCGACCATGTTCAAGCTCTCAGCCGGGTGGATCAGAACCACTTTGGCTCTGCCGCGTGACGCGGTGTGTTGCGCAAACTGCACCACAGCACGAATGGCATCGACCTTGATCTCGTTGCTGAGCTTTTTGGTTTTGCCTGATTTTTCAGCACTGCTGTCAGCGTCGTCTGCGCCCTCTCCGGCCCAGCCCAATTGGGCTTGAAGGGCTTCAGGCAAGATGACCATCAAGTCCGGATGCGATCCAGCATCGATGAGTTTGCAGCTGACGCACCGGCCGCAAGCGACTTGGTGGGGAGACCCTGCTGGGCTTGCTTCACACAGCCAGCCGCGCGCCAAACCCAGCGCGAACTCGAACTGCCCAATGCCGGGGGCGCCGTGCAGCAACACGGCGTGGCTGCTGAGTTGCTGCATGGCATGTTGCAGCGGCTCAATTTGCCATGGCCAGATAGGGGCGCGTGATTCGTGACCCGATTCGCTCATGCCCAGCCCTTGGATTGGACGACCTGACTGATTTGTGCTGCGACGGCTTCAGGGCGGGCATCCGCTTGAATCAGGGCAAAGCGCGTTGGGTTGTGCGCCTGACGGTCAAGGTAAGCCTGGCGGACACGCGCAAAAAAGGCCGTGTCTTGCGCCTCGAAGCGGTCGGGCTGCCGTGCTGCCGCCAGTCTGGATGCAGCCACTTCGGGCGGCAGGTCAAACAAGAATGTCAGGTCGGGCTGTTTTTGGTCTTGCACCCAGCCTTCCAGGGTGCGCAGCACTTGCAGATCAAAGCCCCTGCCGCCGCCTTGGTAGGCAAATGTGGCGTCTGTGAAACGATCGCACATCACCCAGGCGCCGGCGCCGCGAGCCAGCGCAGGCAGGATGACCTGAACCAGGTGGTCACGCCGCGCCGCAAATACCAGCAAAGACTCGGTCAACGGGTCCATCGCATCGTGCAAAAACAAGCCGCGCAGCTTTTCCGCCAACGGCGTGCCACCCGGCTCACGGGTGCGGACCACTTCCCTGCCCTGGCTTTTGAGCAGCTGTTCCAAGGTATCCATGTGCGTGGTCTTGCCTGCACCGTCAATGCCTTCAAACGTGATGAAGACACCCGGAGTGGTCTGAGGCAAAGCGGACGGCTGGCTCATTGGCGCTTTCGTTGAAACTGGTTGACTGCCCGATTATGCTCAGACAGTGTGGCGCTGAAGGCACTGCTACCGTCGCCACGGGCCACGAAGTACAAGGCCTTGGTGGAGGCGGGCTGCACAGCGGCAAACAAGGCCGCTTTGCCCGGCATGGATATGGGCGTGGGGGGCAAGCCTCTGCGGGTGTAGGTGTTGAATGGCGTGTCGGTTTGCAAATCGACCTTGCGCAGGTTGCCGTCAAAGCGTTCGCCCAGGCCGTAAATGACGGTGGGGTCTGTCTGCAAAGGCATGCCAATGCGAAGGCGGTTGTTGAACACGCCTGAGATCAAGGGACGATCTGATTCCTGGCCGGTTTCCTTCTCGACGATGGAAGCCAAGGTCAGTGCATCCTGCGGGGTGCGCAATGGGCTGTCGGAGGCGCGGTTGGCCCAAGCCTCGTTGAGATGCTTGTCCATGGCCCGCAAAGCGCGCCGCAAAACCGCGATGTCGGTGCTGCCCTTGGAGTAAGAGTACGTGTCCGGAAAGAAGCGCCCCTCGGCAGGTATGCCCGGCATCCCCAGTTCGATCATCACAGCATCGTCCGTCAATTGGGCTGTGGTGAGTTTGAGCCCCTCTGCCTGAGCCAACTCCTGCCGGAAACGCTTGAATGTCCAGCCTTCGATCAATTTGACCGTGGCCAGACTTTCGTCGCCACGCACCAACATTTTCAGCAAGTCGCTGGGGGTGGCGCCTTGGCGCAATTCATAGCTGCCAGCACGAATCTGTTTGGACTGCCCAGACCAGCGAAACCACTGGTAAAGCGCCCAGGGTGATGTTTCCACGCCGGCGTCCACCCATTCACGCGCGACCTCCCGTGGGGTTTGGCCCGCTTCAATGGACAGTTCGACGACATCGGTGCGTGTGCTCAAGGGATGGTGCAGCCACCACCAAATGACACCCGCGCCAAGCGCAGCGGAGACAAAACCGAGCAACAACAGGGTGCGGCCAAAACGCACAAACAGATTGGAAGACATCCCTGGATTATCGTGGGGTATAGGTGCTTGATCATAATGACAGCATGGAATCAATCGCACTACCTGACACCACCTCGTGGAATGGCGCTGTGGCGCTGAGCAATTTGGGCTTCATCGTGGCGCATGGCGACGACGCAGCCAGCTTTTTGCACGGCCAAATGAGCCAGGACATGACCAATCAACCCAGCAACCAAGCTCGGCTGGCGGCCTACTGCTCGGCCAAAGGGCGCATGCTGGCCAGTTTTCAAAGCCTGCGGCCAGCGGCTGACACCTACTGGTTGATCACAGACTTGAGCGTCTTGCCCGCCACCTTGAAGCGCTTGAGCATGTTTGTGTTGCGGGCCAAGGTCAAGTTGCAAGATGGCGCGGCATCGCTGGCTGCGGTCGGCTTGCTTGGCGCGGTCGCCGCAGACTTGGCTACGGGCCAGGAGCCTGGTTCCGTCTGGGCAGATGCCGCTCGCGGTGGTTTGTGGACTCGCTTGCCGGACGTGTCCGGCTTGGTTCGCTGCCGGTGGATTGGCCCCAAGGACCAGCAACAAGACGTATTGGCAGCCTACCCGGCCGTCGATCTAGCCGGCTGGCAGTGGTTGGATGTGCTCAGTGGTGTGCCACGCATTGAGGCCGCCGGCTCTGACCAGTTCGTGCCGCAGATGGTCAACTTTGAATTGGTTGGCGGGGTCAATTTCAGCAAGGGGT
>JBDKHX010000445.1:0-2766 GCA_039797415.1 Pseudomonadota bacterium
ACCAAGAATCCCTGGCAGGCTATCAGTCGGGCCAAACCTATCTGGTTGGGGTTCGCCACGCATTTTGATGCCGGGCACAGGTTCAGGCATGAATGCTGCTTGAACCTGTTTGTTCCAAGCCGTCCTGGCAGCGGAGCGAGAGAGAGCTTGACGCGCCCCTTCACAGGGGCGCCTTTTTTAGCGGTGCTCGAAGCAGAAGACGGCCGAGCTGCCCAGCAAGTTGGGCAGGGTGCGCACCATCCGGTTGCCGCGCAGGCCGAATGAATCGGTGATGATCAACCCATTCTTGCGCGCCAGCACTTCAAAGTCCTTGAAGGTGGCCACGCGGATGTTGGGCGTGTCATACCACTGATAGGGCAGGGCTTTGGTCACAGGCATGTGGCCACGCAACACGGCCAATCGGTGAGGCCAATGCGCAAAGTTGGGGAAGCTGACAATGCCGGTGCGCCCCACTCGTGCGGTCTCGCGCAGCATGGCTTCGGTGTTGCGCAGGTTCTGGAGCGTATCCAGTTGCAGCACCACATCGAAGCTGTTGTCTTCGAACAGGCTCAGGCCTTCTTCCAAGTTGCGCTGAATGACGTTGACGCCGCGGCGCACGCATTCCAGCACTTTGGCGTCGTCCAGTTCAATCCCATAACCGGTGCATTGGCGCATGTCACGCAAGTGCGCCAGCAGGGCGCCGTTGCCGCAGCCCAGGTCCAGCACGCGCGATCCGACGGGGATCATTTGTGCAATCACTTCATGCAGATGACGTTCACTCATGGTGTGCCCCCTCAAGCTTGGCCGCCTGCGCGTGGCAGTTCGTGGTGAATGCGTTCAAAGTACGCCCGAACCACGTCGTGGTAGCGAGGGTCATCCAGCAAGAAGGCATCGTGGCCATGTGGGGCATCAATTTCGGCGTAACTCACGTCGTGTCGGTTGTCGACCAGGGCTTTGACGATCTCGCGCGAACGGGCGGGCGAAAAGCGCCAGTCGGTCGTGAAGCTGATGACCAGGAACTTGGCCAAGGCCTTGGCCATGGCCGCAGACAACTTGCCACCATGCGCACGGGCCGGGTCAAAGTAGTCCAGCGCGCGGGTGATCAGCAGGTAGGTGTTGGCGTCAAAGTAGTCGCTGAACTTGTCGCCTTGGTAGCGCAGGTAGCTCTCGACTTGAAACTCGATGTCTTGCGTGCTGTAACGGGGCTCCTGCCCGGCTGTTCGGCCCACCATTTCGCGGCCAAACTTTTCTTCCATCACGTCGTCAGACAAATAGGTGATGTGGCCAATCATCCGCGCGACGCGCAAGCCACGGCGTGGCACCACACCATGTTCGTAGAAGTGGCCGTGGTGAAAGTCTGGGTCGGTGACGATGGCGCGGCGAGCCACTTCGTTGAAGGCAATGTTCTGGGCAGACAGGTTGGGCGCAGTGGCTACGGCCACGCAATGGCCAACGCGATCGGGGTATTGCAGCGTCCAGCTCAGGGCTTGCATGCCGCCCAAGCTGCCGCCAAGCACAGCTGCCAGCTTGTTGATGCCCAAACGATCCAGCACGCGGGCTTGAGCATCAACCCAGTCTTCCACCGTCACAACGGGGAAGTCGGCGCCATACAGCTTGCCGGTGTCCGGGTTGGTGTGCATCGGGCCCGTTGAGCCAAAGCAAGACCCCGGGTTGTTGATGCCAATGACGAAAAACTTGTCGGTGTCCAGCGGCTTGCCGGGGCCAATCATGTTGTCCCACCAGCCTTCGCTTTTGGCTTTTGGGTTGCCGTTTTCATCGGCGTGCAGGCCGGCAACGTGGTGTGACGCGTTCAGGGCGTGGCACACCAGTACTGCATTGCTACGGTCAGCATTGAGGCGGCCGTAGGTTTCGTACACCAGGGTGTAGTCCCGCAAGACCGCGCCGCTTTGCAGCGACAGCGGTGTGCCGAAATGCATGGTGGCGGGAGTGACGACTCCGAGAGATGACATGACGCTACGACATTCAAAACAAAAAACCGGCCGCGCGTTGAAGCAGGGGCCGGTTAGCAGCGCCCTCTTTAGCGGTATTTTTTAAAGCGCCCGCAAGCCGGACAAATCGGCGCTGATGTCCTCTTTAGCGGTATTTTTTAAAGCGCCCGCAAGCCGGACAAATCGGCGCTGATGTGTAAGTGTAGCGCCAAACAACTTGGCAAGGAAATGAGGCAGTTCTCACGATCTGCGCCGGGTTTGCTGACTACTTGTGGTGAGCGAGACTGACACTGTCTACTTAGTATCGAACATCAGGGTTGAGCCGACCTGATCCACGATACACATGAAGGAGAGCGCCATGCCACGGTGGTTGATCCGTCTCAATGAACACGTGCCGATTCGATACGGCGCTTGGGTGATCGCTGCGCTGGGCTTGGTTGGGTCCTTTTGGCACGCCTGGGATGCCCACAGCGAGTGGTGGGCCGTCGGCATCTTTGCCTTCCTGGTTTGGCTGGGGTTCAGCGATGTTCGCCAATCGTCCCGGGCCATTTTGCGCAACTATCCCGTCATCGGGCACATGCGCTACTTGCTCGAATTTGTGCGTCCGGAGTTGCGTCAGTACTTCATTGAAAGTGACAGCGAGGCGGCGCCGTTTTCACGTCAGCAACGCTCTCTCGTCTACCAGCGCGCCAAGGGCGAGCCAGACAAGCGTCCCTTTGGTACACAGAAAGATGTGACCGCCGCAGGCTATGAATGGATCAGCCATTCGATGGTGCCCACGCATGTGGATTCGCAAGACTTTCGCATCACCATTGGTGGCGATGGGTCATCGTGCACG
>JBDKHX010000446.1:0-2628 GCA_039797415.1 Pseudomonadota bacterium
GTGATGGTGCGCGGCATCGTTCCGGCTGAAGAAGCACAAGTGACCCCCCTGGCAGCCCGCATGGCCCCTGTTTTTGCCCGCCTGACCAGCGGTGCCTGGGGTGTGGTGCTGGGTGTTGAACTGGCACGAGGCTTGGGCGTGCGCGAAGGTGACACCATCACCTTGGTGGCGCCCAGTGGTCAGGTGACGCCGGCTGGTGTGGTGCCGCGTCTGAAACAGTTGACCGTCGTGGGTGTGTTTGACGCAGGCCATTACGAATATGACTCTGGCCTGGCTTTGATGCATGCAGACGATGCGGCCAAACTGTTCAGAACGGGGGGCATGTCTGCTGTTCAGTTGAAGTTGACCGATCCGCAACTGGCCCGTCGTGTCAGTGACGAATTGGCTCAGACCATGCCCCAGGTCATCGTGCGTGACTGGACCCACACCAATCGCAACTGGTTCGAAGCCGTGCAGGTTGAAAAACGCATGATGTTCATCATCCTGACCCTGATCGTGGCCGTGGCGGCGTTCAACCTCGTGTCGACCTTGGTGATGACTGTGACAGACAAGCGTGCTGACATCGCCATTTTGCGCACCCTGGGTGCCACGCCCAGGTCCATCATGGGGATCTTCATGGTGCAAGGTGCCATGTCCGGCTTTTTGGGCACCTTGGGTGGCTTGGGTCTGGGTTTGTTGGTGGCATTCAACATTGACGTGATCGTGCCCGCCATTGAAAGCCTGTTGGGCGTCAGTTTTCTGCCCGGCAGCATCTATCTGATCAGCAAAATGCCCAGCGATCCTCAGTGGTCAGATATCCTGCCCATCACGGTCATTTCACTGATTCTGGCCTTGCTTGCCACGATCTACCCCAGCTGGCGTGCCAGCCGAGTTCAACCTGCGGAGGCCCTGCGTTATGAATGATGCCAACCCTTTGCCCACAACATCTTTGCGGGTGCGAAAGGTCCATCCTTTGCGTGCCTGGATCTGGTTGGTGCGGGGCTGGCATGATTTCATGGAAGTCCCACAGGTGGGGCTGGCCCATGGCGCCGTCATGGCGATCTTTGGTGGTTTGATGCTGTGGCTGGCCTGGGATCGTTTCTGGGTGCTGGCCGGTGCGTTTTCTGGGTTCTTGCTGGTTGGCCCGCTTTTGTCGACAGGTTTGTACGCCGTCAGCCGTGCTTTGTTGCGTGACGAGCCTGCCGGTTTTGCCACCGTCTGGAAGGTCTGGGCCTCTCTTGATCGTCGGCTAATTCACTTTGGCATCTTGCTCACAGCTCTGGGCACCGGCTGGGTGATCACATCGGCAGCCTTGATCAGCTTGGGCATTCAGCCGCCCGTGACCACCCCTGGTGACTTCTTGCGCCGTGTGGTGTTGGTCAAAGAGCCTGGCTTGTTTGAAATGTGGTTGATGCTGGGCGCCTTGATGGCCGCCCCCGTGTTTGCATCCAGTGTGATCGCCATCCCCTTGTTGATGGACCGTCAGGTCAGCGTACAACGTGCTGTGCTCACCAGTTGGCGCGCCGTTTTGGCCAACCCGGTGGCGACGGGTTTGTGGGCCGGCGTGGTCATGGTGTTGACCTTGCTGGGCCATGCCAGCTGGCATGCGTACCGCGACCTGGTGGTGCGCGAGAAGGTTTGAGATGTTTGGTTTCACCGAAGAGCAGATTGCTCAGTTTGGCCTGACGGTGGGCGTAGGGGGCTTCATCCTCTACATGTTCGTCATCATTTTGCAGTTGGCCAAAGAATCGAAGGCGGGGCGTTTCGGCACCTTCGTCTTGTTGATCGTTTTGGGCTTTGGCATGCTGGGCTTCATCGCCAAGAACGTCATTGCCTGGTTGCTGAACATTTGATCGGATTCATGCATGTCTGATGCAGTCATTTTGCAGGCGCAGGGTCTGGTCAAGCGGTTTCACGAAGGCCCTTTGGATGTGACCATCCTGCATGGTGTGGACCTGTCTGTGCAGCGTGGCCAAACCGTGGCCGTGGTCGGGGCTTCAGGCTCGTGCCCACCAGTGGCGCTGTGCGCCTGATGGGCAAACCCTGGGCCACGCAAACGGCGGCAGAGCAGGGGGCCTGGCGTAACCAGCATCTGGGCTTCATCTACCAGTTCCACCATTTGTTGCCCGAGTTCACCGCGCTGGATAACGTGGCGATGCCCTGGTTGATTCGGCGTGAGCCCATCGAACAAGCGCGCGACAAGGCCCGAGCCTGGTTGGACCGTGTGGGCTTGGCCAACCGTTGCGAACACCGCCCCGCAGAGTTGTCCGGCGGTGAGCGCCAGCGCGTGGCCGTGGCCCGCGCTTTGGTCACCCAACCGGCTTGCGTGATGGCCGATGAGCCCACCGGCAACCTGGACCGTGGCACCGCTGACACCGTGTTTGATTTGATGCTGCAGTTGGCTGCAGACCAGGGCACCTCGGTGGTCATGGTCACGCATGACGCCAGCCTGGCATCGCGTTGCGATCAGCGCCATCGCTTGGTCAACGGTCGTTTTGACCGCTAAGGTGTCGGCATGTGGATTGACAGCCACTGCCACCTTGATGCGCCAGAATTTGACGCAGACCGCACCGATGTGATTGCCCGTGCGCAAGCGCTGGGCGTGGCGATGGTGATCCCGTCGGTCACGCCTCAAACCTTTGCGCCTAC
>JBDKHX010000447.1:0-3260 GCA_039797415.1 Pseudomonadota bacterium
GTCCACGATGGCATCGGCCAAGCCGGTCAATGGCGCCAATTCCATCGAGCCATACAACTTGATCAAATCCACGTGCACGCCCTTGTTGGCAAAGTGCTCGCGCGCAATGGCGGTGTACTTGGTGGCCACGCGGATGCGCGAACCTTGCTTGACGGCTGCTTCGTAATCAAAGTCTGACCGCACCGCCACGCTCATGCGGCACTTGGCGATGTTCAGGTCCAGCGGTTGGTACAGGTTTTCACCGCCATGCTCGATCAGGATGTCTTTACCGGCCACGCCGATGTCTGCGCCGCCGTGTTCCACATAAGTGGGCACGTCCGTGGCGCGAACCAGCACCACGCGCACGTCAGGGCGGTTGGTGGGCAAGATCAGTTTGCGAGACTTTTCAGGATCTTCGGTCACTTCAATGCCAGCGGCAGCCAGCAAAGGCAAGGTTTCTTCAAAGATACGGCCTTTGGACAGAGCGAGGGTGATCATGCTTTGACTCGTTCGATGTCTGCGCCGATGCCGCGCAGCTTGGCTTCCATGCGGTCGTAACCACGATCCAGGTGATAAATGCGATCAACCAGGGTTTCGCCTTCAGCCACCAGGCCGGCGATGACCAGGCTGGCAGATGCGCGCAGGTCAGTGGCCATGACGATGGCGCCCGACAGCTTGGGCACACCGGTCACCACGGCGCTATGACCGTCGACCTCGATCTTGGCCCCCAGGCGCACCAATTCGTTGACGTGCATGAAGCGGTTTTCAAAAATGGTCTCGTGAATCACGGCGGTGCCTTCGGCCACGCAGTTGAGCGCCATGAACTGGGCCTGCATGTCCGTCGGGAAGGCGGGATATTCACGGGTACGGAAACCAACTGCCTTGGGACGTGCATCTGCTTTGACGCGGATCCAGTCGTCACCTGATTCGATGCTGACGCCAGCTTCACGCAGTTTTTCGATCACCGACTCGAGGTGATCAGCATTGGCCTTGCGCAGCATGACGTCACCACCCGCTGCACCCACGGCGCACAGGAAGGTGCCGGTTTCGATGCGATCAGGAATGATCTGGTGGGCTTGCTCGCCCTTCAGGCCATGCAGCTTGTCCACACCCTGAATGCGGATGCGGTGCGTGCCGTGGCCTTCAATCTTGGCGCCCATGGCAATCAGCATGTTGGCCAAGTCGATGATTTCAGGCTCTTGGGCGGCGTTTTCCAAAATGGTTTCGCCGTCAGCCAAAGCGGCCGCCATCAGGAAGTTTTCGGTCCCGGTCACGGTGACCATGTCGGTCGTGATGCGGGCACCCTTCAGGCGGGTCGGCTGGCCGTTGGCGTCCAAGGGTGTACGCGCTTCGATGTAGCCGTGCTCCACCGCGATCTGGGCACCCATGGCCTGCAAGCCTTTGATGTGCTGATCCACAGGGCGCGAACCAATGGCGCAACCACCAGGCAAGGACACGCGAGCGCGGCCAAAGCGAGCCAGCAAGGGGCCCAGCACCAGGATGGACGCACGCATGGTCTTGACCAGCTCGTACGGTGCCTCAGGGTTGGCAACTTGACCGGCATCCAGCGTGACGCGGCTGGCGTCTTGCGGATCACGCTCAGCCACGACGCCCATGTTGGCCAGCAGCTTGAACGTGGTGGACACATCCTGCAACTGGGGCACATTGGCCAGCGTGACGGGCTCGGCGCTCAACAAAGTGGCGCAGAGGTCTGGCAAGGCAGCATTTTTGGCACCAGAGATCGTCACTTCGCCTTGAAGGCGACGACCGCCACGAATCAGGAGTTTGTCCATGAAAACACAAAGGGCACGATGCTGCTCAGGGCAAGCACCGCGCCGAAGTCAGAGGTAAAACAAATCGGATTCAAGCGCCGGACTGCGCCGACCATTCCGCCGGGGTCAGGGTCTTCATAGACAACGCGTGAATCTGAGCCCGCATTCTATCGCCCAGGGCCTGGTAAACGCGCTGATGACGTGCGACTCGGGTCTTGCCGTCAAATTCTGTGCTGGCCATCGCCCTCCACCACCAGGTGGGAGCATGGCAGGCCATCGGCAATGTATTGCTGCACTTCAGCAGGTGTAGGGTCAGCCATAAAGGTCTCGCAATTGAAAATGAATGAAAAACGCGCTCAATGACGGATTTTGTAGCCCGTTTTGAGCAAATGCAGCGCCAAAGCCGACACCCCCAAGACCGCCACCGTGACGATGGCCAGACTTTCCCAGGGGTTGACGTCGCTGACGCCAAAGAAGCCGCAGCGGAATCCGTCGATCAAATAGAAAAACGGATTGAAGCGCGAAACAGTGTGCCAAAACGGTGGCAAGGAGTGCACCGAGTAGAAAACACCCGACAAAAACGTCATGGGCACGATGATGAAGTTCTGGAACATGGCCATTTGGTCGAACTTTTCGGCCCACAAACCAGCAATCAAGCCCAAAGCACCCAGCAAGATGCCACCCAAGGTGGCAAAAATCACCGTCCACCACCATTGAGCCAGGCCCGGCCAGGCAAACCAGGCGGTGACGACGAACACACCCAATCCAACAGCCAAGCCACGCACCAGGGATGCGCCCACATAAGCGGCAAACCAGGCGCGATGCGACAGCGGGGTCAACAACACGAAGACCAGGTTGCCTGTGATCTTGCTCTGAATCAGGGATGAAGAACTGTTGGCAAAAGCGTTTTGCAACACGCTCATCATGACCAGACCAGGGATCAAGAAGCGGGTGTAACTCACCCCCGCAAAGACCTCGACATGGTCTTGCAGCACATGGCCAAAGATCAGCAAATACAAAATCGCGGTCAAAACGGGCGCCCCGACGGTTTGGGCGCTGACCTTCCAGAACCGCAAGATTTCTTTGACAAACAAGGGGCGTGCGCCCACCAGGAAACTCATGCTGGCACCCCCTGCCCTGGCTTTTGCCCGTGCATGATGTTCAAGAAAATGTCCTCCAGATCAGCCCGGCCCATCTCCAGGTCTTCAATCTGGCAACCGGCCTGACGCAAGGTGCCCAGCATGGTTTCGATCTCCAAAGCATCACGGGCTGGCAACTGAACGATGCGCCCTGTCACCCGCGCCTTGGCAGCCAGATCGACGGGCAGCGCATGGTCTGTTTTGAAGCGCAGCATAGTACTGGCCGTGCCCGCCAACAGGGCTGAGGTGCGGTCCAGCGCCACCAATTCACCTTGTTTGATCATGGCGATGCGGTTGCACAGGGCCTCGGCCTCTTCCAGATAGTGAGTGGTCAGCAAGACCGTGTGGCCTTCTTTATTGAGCTTGGCAA
>JBDKHX010000448.1:0-2544 GCA_039797415.1 Pseudomonadota bacterium
CCATGTCACGCCAGAAGCCATCAACTTCATGGCCAAGTTTGGTCGTGGCCTGATTTGCCTGACCTTGAACCGTGAGCGGTGCGAGCGTCTGCAATTGCCGCCCATGGCCACCCGCAACGGCACCAAGCACGGCACGGCCTTTACCGTGTCGATTGAAGCCGTTGAAGGGGTGACAACCGGTATCTCTGCTGCTGACCGTGCCCGTACGGTGCAAGCGGCGGTGGCACGTGATGCCAAGGCCTCTGACCTGGTTCAGCCCGGTCACATCTTCCCGTTGCAGGCGCAAGATGGCGGCGTGCTGATGCGCGCAGGCCATACCCAGGCCATACCGAAGCCGGTTGCGACCTGGCTGGCATGGCTGGTTTGACCCCATCGTCCGTGATCTGCGAGATCATGAACGACGACGGCACCATGGCCCGTTTGCCTGATCTGGAAGTGTTCGCCAAAGAGCACGGCCTGAAGATCGGCACCATCGCTGACCTGATCGAATACCGCAGCCGCAACGAATCCTTGATTCAGCAGCTGGGCTCGCGCACCATGGAAACGCCTGAAGGCCCATTCGATGCGCGTGTGTTCAAAGACCGCACCGGTGGCGTGCACTTGGCGCTGAGCCTGGGCCAATGGGCCCCAACGGATGAAGTGCTGGTGCGTGTGCACGAGCCTTTGTCTGTGCTGGACTGGTTGGATGCGGGCAGCCGTTCGCACTCCTGGCCACTGCCCAAGGCCCTGGCTGCCGTCAAGGAAGCGGGCCGTGGCGTGGTGATCTTGCTGAACGCAGGCGATGAATCCGAGCGTTTGCTGGATCGTTTGCTGCCGGCTGAACCACAGCAAGCACCCAAGACTGGGTTATGGCCTGGAAGTCACTGGCTTCCAGACTGCAGATGGCAAGGTGTTGCCGTCTTCGATGTGATCGCTTTGGATCACTTCCCGTTCTTTGTTGACTGAACTTCGCTCTTTACCTGGAAATTGACTCATGCAAGGCGCTGAAAAAGGACAAGCGGTAAATCTGGACGGACGTGTGATGCACGTCGGTATCGTCCAGGCCCGCTTCAATGACGCACTGACTGGCCAGATGGCCAAAATCTGTATTGAAGAATTGATCGCCATGGGCGTCGAGGCGGACAACATCCGTCACGTCACCGTGCCTGGCGCGCTGGAAGTGCCCGTTGCCTTGCAGGCCATGGCCGAGAGCGACAACTTCGATGCCTTGATTGCGTTGGGTTGCATCATCCGGGGTGAAACCTATCACTTTGAGTTGGTCGCCAATGAAAGCGGCGCAGGCGTGACACGCTTGACCCTGGACTATCAGATCCCGATCGCCAATGCCATCCTGACCGTCGAGAACCAGGCGCAAGCTGAAGCTCGTGTTGAAGAGAAAAGCCGTGACGCAGCCCGTGTGGCCGTCGAAATGGCCAACCTGCTGGATGATTTGCTGTGAGTTCGTCCGCTGATTCCACCCCCAAGGCCTTGGAAGGCCGTCCTGCCCGCAAGCCTGCGCCTGCTGGTGGCCGTGACCGCGCCAAGTCGTCTCGTCGCCGTGCACGCGAATTTGCGCTGCAAGGCCTGTATGAATGGCAGATCAACACCCGTGAGGTGTCTTCCATTGATGCGCACATTCGCGAGCTGGAAGAGTTCGCCAAGTGCGATCGCCCCCATTACGACGCGCTGTTGCACGGTTGCGTGGACCAGGCTGCCAAGCTGGATGCCGATCTGGTGAAGTTCCTGGACCGTCCGATTGAGGAATTGTCCCCAGTCGAGCACGCTGTGCTTTGGATTGGTGCGTACGAATTGGCAAATTGCCTTGATGTGCCCTATAAAGTTGCCATCAATGAAGCCGTAGAGTTGGCTAAGAGTTTTGGTGGCACCGATGGGCATAAATATGTCAACGGTGTGCTGGATCATCTGGCGCCAGGCCTGAGGCCTGACGAAGTCAACGCGGCGCGTCCTTCCAAGCGGTAAAAAAGGGCGCCCAGTAGGGGGTCCTTTTCCCGTGTCTTTTGAGCCTACACAGCCTGCTATCACCCGTCCTTACGAAGAGGATGCGGTTGAGCGCCCGGCCGTGCCCGATGATTCGGACACGCTTGAACAAACGCGCCCTTTGCCCGCTGAGGCAGAGGCCGTTGACACGCGACGTGAACGCCCAGACCTCATGCCCAGCGTGGGGCACATTGGCCGTTATGCGCTGAAATTTGCGATTGGTGAAGGTGGTCTGGGTACCGTGTATGCGGCCCATGACCCACTGCTGTCTCGCCTCATTGCGATCAAGACCTTGCATGTGGATCTGGCAGAGCAGGACCGCGAGCAATTCAATGCGCTGTTCCTGAACGAAGCCAAAGCGGCAGGCAGCCTCAATCATCCCAACATCGTCACGGTGTATGACGCGGGCACCAGTGCCCAAGGTACCTACATCGCCATGGAGTTGCTGAAGGGCAAGGACCTTCGGCAATTGCTGTCGGTGGGCTGGCGTCCAACTCCGGTGCAATCGGCCTTGGTCATGCGCCGTGTGGCCGATGCCTTGAGCTACGCCCACCACAAGGGTGTGAT
>JBDKHX010000449.1:0-3154 GCA_039797415.1 Pseudomonadota bacterium
GGCAGCAAGCCTTTTGAGTCTGTGGAGTGGCTGTACGCCGCGTTCAAACCCACCGATGCCGTTATGGTGCGAGTGGGTCGGACCAATCCCGACTTGTTCTTGCTGTCGGACTATCGCAATGTCGGGGTCGCCTACCCTTGGGTTCGCCCCAGTACCGATCTTTATGCTGCGCTGCCGCTTTATACGATGGATGGTGCGGACGTCAGTTATGCCTGGCAGCAACAGGACGCGCGCTGGCGCCTGAAGACTTTTTTGGGGTCGGGTGACACCCGAGTCA
This sequence comes from Pseudomonadota bacterium, assembly GCA_039797415.1. GTDB lineage: Bacteria > Pseudomonadota > Gammaproteobacteria > Burkholderiales > Burkholderiaceae_C > Aquabacterium. The sequence continues at coordinate 278 of JBDKHX010000449.1, forward strand.
CCTTGGCCACGAGCCGTGAGCAGGTGATCTTCAAGTTGCGGTCTGCCGGAGGTGCCATCCTGACACGTGAACAGGATGGCATGCTCATGCGGGCCACCTTGGGTGGCGCACGGATGAAGTCTGAGTCAGCAGCCTCTGCATATGCTGCGAGAGACCGCCTGCGAAGCTTGCAAAGCCACCCAGATCCGACCGTTGCCCAACAGGCCCGTGAACTGGAAAAGAACTGGGGCCTGGAAACCGACACGGCCTTGTTTGCCGAGCTGGGTATCAGCTATGACCGCGACGATTGGATCTGGAGCGCGGAGTACGCGTTGGTCCGGATCAGCTCGGGCACCCGTAGCGCGCAATCCGCTTATGTCTCCCTGGGACGCCGTATTGGCGATTTCACGGTTTACGGCATGCTGGGACGAAGCCTGTCCAAACTGCCCGTTCAGAACACGCCTGACTGGACCGGCATCAGTTCGGATGCGCAAACCCTTGCAACGCAGTTGACCTATGGGATCAATGGTTCACGGGCCAGACAGTCCACCCTGTCACTGGGCACACGCTGGGATTTCCATCCCCAGATGGCACTGAAGGTTCAGTTGGATCACTTCTGGGTGTCTCCGACAGGCAGTGGCTTGTGGGTAGGCCCCAACTTGAGTGCTGCGCGACCCAATGTGTTGTCTGCCACTTTGGACTTCACGTTCTGAGGGCGCCAGCATGATCAGCGCGCTCGTCAAGTCAACCCTCGTGCTTGCCCTGGCCATGGCCTGGGCAGTTGCTCGGGCTGATATTTATGTGATCGTGAATGCGAACAACGCCATGCGTCCTTTGACGAACAAGGAAGCCATTGATCTTTTCATGGGGCGTACACGCACCTTCCCCAACGGGGATTATGTGTTGGCGTGTGATTTGCCGCGGGATCACGCATCGCGCGTCACGTTTTATCAATCCCTGACTGGCATGACCCAGGCACAATTGAACAGCTACTGGTCGCGGTTGATGTTTACTGGACAGGTAATGCCGCCACAGACCATCGGGTCAGAGGCGGCGATGCTAGAAATGGTCAGGCGCAATCCCGGTGCCATCGGTTATGTGGGGCAGGAGCCCCAGGACAAAGGTGTCCGCGTGGTTCTCACGATCAAGACAGGGCACTGACCCAAGATGCGTCAACAAGGCTTGCAAGTTCGGTTCATGATGGTGGTCATCACCGTCACGACTTTGCTCGCCATCATCGCAGCGGTGGCATCCTACAAGCTTGGATACGAGCGAGCCTTGGAAGGTGGTCGCACCACCTTGAACGGCCTGATCACCGCCGTTGAAAAGTCAGTCTCTATAGGGGCCTATGCGCAAGACCGTGTCTTGTTGCAAGAGGTCATTGATGGCATCAGCCAACACGAGTTGGTTGACAAGGTGCAGGTCCTTGATGCGCAGGGCAAGAGCATCGTGATCAAAAAGTCTGCTCACTCAGGCGAGCATGCTTCCAATGAGGTTGATGTCATCAAGCGCAATTTGGTGTCACCCTTTGACCACTCTGAGGTTGTCGGTGAGATCCGGGTAACGGCGGATATCGTGCACATGCAAAACGCCGCCCGCCGAGATGCCAATTCACTGGCCATCATGTTTGTCTTGCAGCGTCTTGTTGGCGTTTCTGATCTATCTCATCGGTGATCGTCTGGTATCCAAACCCATCGTGAAGCTGGCTGGGTTGCTGCGTCATATGCAACCAGGAACCAACGAACATCTGGATGTGCCAGCCGGCCACGAACGTGACGAAATCGGCTCATTGGTTGATGGCGCCAACACCTTGCTGCGAGCCAATGAGGAAGCCTTGCACAAAGAGCGAGATTTGCGAGCCCAGATCGAGAAGATGGAAGCTCAGTACAGGCAGATCTTTGACTCAAGCAGCGCCGGCATTTTCGTGTTGGGGCCAGATGGTCACTTGATCAACTGCAACCCCACGGCTTTGCGGGTGTTGGGCATGGGCTTGAACGACATGCAACACCTTAGAGGTGAAGACTTCATCCGCCGTGTGTTTGCGCGACCAGACCGTGCACTGAACCTGATTGATGAGGCATCACGTTGCGGCGAAACCGTGTCAGATGACCTGGAGTTGTTGCAACATGGTGAGACAGCCCGATGGGTGCATTGCCTGATTTCCGTTCAGGGTGACTCCAAGTGGATAGAAGGTGTGATGTATGACATCACTGACCGCAAGATAGCCGAAGCCGACGCATTGCATCAAGCGGAACATGATGGATTGACCGGACTGCGCAATCGAGCCGCCTGTGATGTGGCGCTGGACCATCTCATGGCCGAAGCCAGCGCCAACCAAGCCCCGGTCAGCGTGCTCTACATTGACCTGGATGGTTTCAAACAGGTCAACGATCAGTTGGGCCACAAGGCAGGCGATCAGGTTCTGATCGAATGCGCCAACCGTTTGAAAGCATCGATCCGCCGCAACTCGGATCTGGTGGGCCGGGTGGGCGGTGATGAATTCGTGGCTGCGCTGTATGGCGTGGGGCCGGGCGATCAAGTGCTGAGCCAGGTCGCATCAGACATGATTCGCAATCTGCGTGAACCCATCGTGTTGGACGATGGTCAGGTGGCCCATGTGGGGGCCAGTGTCGGGATTGCTTGTTATCCTAACCATGGCCCCAATCGCAAACAGGTTCTGGCCGCCGCCGACGAAGCCATGTATGGCGTCAAACACTCGGGCAAGAACGCATTTGCTGTTGCCATCAGTTGACGCTGCGGCCCAGAAGTCAGAAGGCCCGCAACAGACGTTAAACTAGCGCCGCTGGTTAGCGCCTGTAGTACAACGGATAGTACGGGCCCCTCCTAAGGGTCAAATCCTGGTTCGATTCCGGGCAGGCGCGCCACTTTGCAAGCTCA
>JBDKHX010000450.1:0-2520 GCA_039797415.1 Pseudomonadota bacterium
TCCTCGTCGTCCAGCACCGGGCTGGCCGCTTCGTGGTCATACAGGTCCACGCACAGGGCATCGGCTGTGGCAATGTGATCTGATTTGGTCACATATTTAGCCGCATCCGCCTTCAACACCGTCAAACGCTCATCATCGTCCGGCAGGTTGAACCAAGCTTTGCAGACACCAATCACCGATGGATTAATCTCGACGGCGGTGGTGGGCAAGCGCAAAACGCTGTGGCAATACTTGGTGATGGCCGCGGCGCCCAGGCCCAGTTGCAGGCATCGGGTGTCCGCCAAGGTTTCAGGGTCCCGCAGCAGCAACCAGGCCATCATGCGCTGGATGTACTCCAACTCCAGCTTGGTGGGTTGGCGAATGCGCATGGCGCCCTGGATCCAGGGCGTCTCCAGATGCAGGTAACGAATGCCCCGCTCTTCAGAGATCGTGGCATCAGGGAGTTGAGGTTTGCGTTTCACAGTGGCGAGTGTGGCACAGTCAAGCACGATGACTGACGCCAGCCTACAGCCGATACACCACACTGCCCTGCAAGGGCTGGCCCCTGTCGCAGGCCCCGGGGCACGTTTGCTGGTGCTGGGCAGCTTTCCCGGCGTTGCGTCACTGCATGCCCAGCAGTATTACGCCCACCCACGCAATCAGTTTTGGCCCATTTTGTCAGCCATCTGGGGCTTGGACGGCGATGCAAACCTCGCCAACAAACCATACGCCGAACGGCTGCCCGTCGCCTTGGCATGGTCTGGCCATTTGGGATGTGTATGCAGGCTGCAAACGGCAAGGCAGCCTGGACAGCGCCATTGAAGATGCCGTTTTGAACGACCTGGCAGGTTTGATTCAACAACTGCCGACCTTGAGGGGCATTGCCCACAACGGGGGCGAATCAGCCAAGCACATGAAGATCACCCAGGCATTGGGCTTGCCGGTCTACAAATTGCCATCAACCAGTCCGGCCAATGCGTCCTGGGGGTTTGAGCGCAAGCTGGCTACTTGGCGTGAGGTGTTTGAAGCCACCGGGGCACACACCAAGATCAAGCTGTGAACACTTGCCGCAAACGGGGTAGTGCATCAAAGGTATTGGCCACCGTTTGCGCGCGAACTTGTTCCAGCGTCCATCCCCGTAAATCGGCCAGCACCTGGGCGATGCGGGGCAATTCAAACGGCTCGTTGCGGCTGCGCTCACCCGCGGCACGCTGCTCAGCACTTTTGTAGAGCCAATGTGGCGGGATGTCAGGGGCATCGGTTTCCAGCACGATGGCATTGGCTGGCAGGCTGGCCGCCAAGCGGCGAATTTGCAAGGCCCGATCAAAGGTCATGGCACCACCCAACCCGAGCTTGAAGCCCAGGTCTAGAAACGCTTGTGCCTGTTGGTCGCTGCCGTTGAATGCATGCGCAATGCCACCAGCAAGAGGGCGACCTGATGCTGCCATGCGACGCAAGTGTTTGAGCAAGGCATCCGCGCTGCGGCGCACATGCAGGATCACTGGCAAGCCCCTGGCTTGGGCCATGTCCAACTGGGCCGCGTAAATACGCTCTTGTAGGTCACGCGTGGCCTGATCTTGCAATTCAGGCACAAAATGGTCCAAGCCAATCTCGCCAACGGCAACCAAACGCGGATCGTCTTTGGCTGCGTCGAGCGCTTGCTTCAGCTGATCTAAAGCATCGGCATTCAGATCACGCACAAACAAGGGGTGAATGCCCAAGGCATAAGCGCCCTGACATTGGGCTGCTGCCAACTGAGTCGGGACAAAGGTGTGCGGCGCAACCGACGGGATCACCATCACGACACCCTGGGCCTGCGCCCTGGCGATCACATCAGGTCGGTCTGCGTCGAACTCAGGCGCATCGAGGTGGCAGTGGCTGTCAATCCACATGCCGCCCCCTTAACGATCAAAACGACCGTTGACCAGGCGATGACGCTGATCACAACGCGAGGCCAGGCTGGCATCGTGGGTGACCATCACCACCGATGTACCCTGATCTGCTGCCAATTGCAGCATCAGATCAAACACCGTATCAGCGGTCCCTCGGTCGAGGTTACCAGTGGGCTCATCAGCCATCACGCAAGCGGGCTGGGTGACCAAAGCACGCGCGACGGCCACGCGTTGGCGCTCGCCACCAGACAACTCTGCCGGGCGGTGTTCACAACGGTTGGCCAAGCCCACACGGTCCAGCCATGCCCTGGCTTTGTCACGCGCTTGTGCAATCGGCTCACGCCGAATCAACCAAGGCATGGCCACATTGTCCAGTGCGGTGAACTCTGGCAACAAGTGGTGAAACTGGTAGATGAAACCCAGGTGCTGGTTGCGCCAAGCGCCCTGCTCTGCCGCACTTTGGGTGGCCCATGGCTTGCCCACCAAGCGCACGGCACCGCTGGTCGGTACATCCAAGCCACCGAGCAAGTGCAGCAAAGTGCTTTTGCCCGAGCCTGAAGCCCCGACCACGGCCACGGTTTGGCCACGCTGCACAGACAGGTCCACACCATGCAGGATGGTCACATCCAAAGGGCCTTCGTGAAACCGC
>JBDKHX010000451.1:0-3285 GCA_039797415.1 Pseudomonadota bacterium
GCTACATCCAGCAAGACCCTCCGCAACCGCCCGAGTTCGGCATGGATCAGATGAAGGCCACCTGGAAGGTTCTCATCCCACCAGACAAGCGCCCAACCAAGAAGCTTAACAACTACAACATCTCCAACATCTTCTCGACCACCCTGCGTGACACAGGTGAAGTGGCCCTGATTGATGGCGACACCAAGAAGATCATCAATGTCGTCAAAACAGGCTACGCCGTTCACATCTCCCGCACATCTGCTTCAGGTCGTTACCTGTTCGTGATCGGTCGCGATGCCAAGGTCAACATGATCGACCTGTGGATGGAAAAGCCTGACAACGTGGCAGAAATCCGCGTGGGTCTGGAAGCACGTTCCGTCGACACATCCAAGTTCAAAGGCTACGAAGACAAGCTGGCCATTGCTGGCAGCTACTGGCCACCCCAGTACGTGATCATGAAGGGCGACACACTGGAGCCGCTCAAGATCGTCGCCACACGTGGCATGACGGTCGACAAGCAGGAATACCACCCAGAGCCTCGCGTGGCTTCGATCGTGGGCTCCCACTTCAAGCCTGAGTTCGTTGTGAACGTCAAGGAAACCGGCAAAACTTTGTTGGTGGACTACTCAGACATCAACGCCCTCAAGACCACTGAAATTGGCACCGCTCGGTTCCTGCACGATGGTGGCTTTGACTCATCCAAGCGCTACTTCATGGTTGCAGCAAACCAAAGCAACAAGATTGCTGCAGTGGACTTGAAAGAAGGCAAGCTGGCTGCGTTGATTGACGTGGGCAAGATCCCTCACCCAGGTCGTGGCGCGAACTTCGTCCACCCCAAGTACGGTCCAGTTTGGTCCACCGGCCACTTGGGTGATGAAACCATTTCGCTGATTGGCACAGACCCCGTCAAACACAAGGCCTATGCCTTCAAGCAAGTGGAAGTGTTGAAGGGCCAAGGCGGCGGCTCATTGTTCATCAAGAGCCACCCCAAGTCACAGCACTTGTATGTCGACACACCGCTCAATCCTGATCCAGCCTTGTCGCAATCGGTTGCGGTTTACGACATCAAGAACCTGGCCAAGGGCTACACCGTGTTGCCAATCGCCAAATGGGCAGGCATCACAGATGGTGGCGCACAACGTGTGGTTCAGCCTGAGTACAACAAGGCTGGTGACGAAGTCTGGTTTGCCGTCTGGTCTGCAAAAGACAAGCAATCCGCACTGGTTGTGGTCGATGACAAAACCCTGAAGCTCAAAGCCGTCATCAAGGACCCACGTCTGATCACACCGACTGGCCACTTCAACATCAACAACACACAGCACGACGTGTATTGATCAGGGAGCAATTCATGAAACGCATTGCATACATCCTCAGCGCCTTGGGCCTGGCCGTTGCGGCCAGCAGCAGCTTGGCTGCAACGGCTGACGAAGCCATGGGCAAGGCCGGTTGCATGGCCTGCCATGCCAAGGACAAGAAGCTGGTTGGCCCATCGTTCAAGGACATCGCAGCCAAGTACAAGGGCGACAAAGCCGCCCCTGCCAAACTGGCTGAGAAGGTCCGCAAGGGCGGTGCAGGCGTGTGGGGTCCCATCCCCATGCCGCCTCACAATCCGGACAAGATCAATGACGAAGACCTGAAGACCTCGGTCGATGCCATCTTGAAGTCCTGATCGTGACTGGTTCGCAAGACCCGCTGCGCACTCGTGAACTCGAGTTGCCATCTCACACTTCGCTAAGGTACAGCGGCGTCTTGCGATCAGGTTTGATGTTGCTGTGTGCGGCAGCCAGTTGGATGCTGGTGACTGCATGCAGCACGCCCCCCCAACAAGAACTCAAGTCGATGGATTCGCACCAGTTGCATCTGGTTCGCATGGTTCGACAAGATTGCGGCTCATGCGACAAGATTGCGGCTCATGCCATGGCATGCAGCTGACAGGTGGCTTAGGCCCACCACTGACACCGGCTTCGCTGACCAGCATGCCACTGGACAGCGTCATCGCCACGATTTATCACGGGCGCCCCGGCACCCCCATGCCTGGCTGGAAGAACATGATTTCTGAAGCCGATGCCCGCTGGATTGCCGAGCAATTGCGCAACGGCTTTCCCACCGAATGAGAACAGGGAGTGTGCCGACATGACCATCCGTACCACCCTGTTCAAACTAGTCTGCCTGAGCGGGCTCGCAGCCACCTTGTTGCTGCAAGCCTGCGCCATCTCCACGTCCAAACAAGCGGGCACACCCGGCACGGGTGATCTCGGCTTGGTGATTGAACGCGCGCATGGCAAGGTTGCCATCATCAACACCTCGCGCATTCAGAACCTGGGCGAGATCTCTGGCTTGGGCGATCTGTCGCATGCCTCTGCCGTGTTCTCACGTGATCAGCAATACGCTTACGTCTTTGGCCGCGATGGCGGGCTGAGCAAAATCAACTTGCTGACCCGCAAGCTGGAGGCCCGCATCATGCAGGCCGGTAACAGCATCGGCGGCGCCATGTCGCAAGATGGGCGTTACGTTGCAGCCCAGAACTACACCCCAGGTGGCGTCAAGGTGTTTGATGCCCACACGCTGGATTTGGTCGCTGACATTCCCGCTGAATATGCGCCGGGCAAGTTGTCCCGAGTCGTCGGTTTGGTGGATGCGCCGACCGTCGGACAAGGACAGCGTTTTGTGTTCTCGCTGTTTGACGCCGATGAAGTCTGGATTGCAGACATCCCCCAACAGGGCTCAGCAAGCATCCAGAAAATCCGCCAGATTGGCCATCAGCCTTACGATGCGCTGATCACCCCCAATGGTCGCCACTACATCGCCGGACTGTTTGGTGAAGATGGCCTGGCCTTGATCGACTTGTGGGACGCGCAACCCCGCGCCCGCAAGATCCTGTCGGGTTATGGCCGTGGCCAAGAACCTTTGCCCGTTTACAAAATGCCGCATTTACGTGGCTGGGCTGTTGCCGGTCGCCACGCTTACCTACCAGCCATCGGCCGCCACGAGGTGCTGGTGGTTGACACCGACACCTGGCAGGAAACGGCCCGCATCCCCGTCCTGGGGCAACCCGTTTTTGTGATGGCTCGCCCCGATGGCCGGCAGGTTTGGGTCAATTTCTCTGTCCCCGATTACAGCCGCGTGCAAGTGATCGACACCCAAACCCGTCAGGTCGTTCGCACACTGGAGCCAGGCAAGGCGGTTTTGCACATGGAGTTCACGCCTCGAGCCGATCAGATCTGGATTTCCTCACGTGATGCCAACTGGGTCAGCGTGATCGATCCCAGCAGTTTCGAAACTTTGCAGACCTTGCCGATGGAT
>JBDKHX010000452.1:0-3196 GCA_039797415.1 Pseudomonadota bacterium
CTTGGGGACATGAGTGGTGCGAGCCTCGCTCGCCATGGTGTGCATGATGTTCATCGCGCACACTATCTCCAAGTATCAGCAAGCCTTCAAGGTGTGTTGTAAGCGGCTAGGCACGGCACCTTGACCGTGTAGGCGATTCAGGATTGCGGCTGCCAGCGGTGTGGAAGCAGTTCGTCGATGCGACTGTTTATGTGGCCTGGCAGTCTCGTCAGCACGTCCTTGAGATAAGCCCACGGATCATGGCCATGCAGCTTTGCGGACTGCAACAAGCTCATCACGACGGCAGCACGTTGACCGGCCAGTTCACTACCGGCGAAGAGCCATGCTTTCCTGCCCATTGCCCAAGGCCTCACCAGATTCTCGATATGGTTGTTATCGATCTGCACGGCACCATTGTCCAGGTAGGCCGTCAGCGCATCCCAGCGGTTCAGGCTATACGCAATCGCCTTGGCTGTTGCGCTGCCCTCGGGTACGCGTAGTCTCTCCAGCTTCAACCACTCGTGCAGATCCTTGCACAGTGGCTTTGAACTGGACTGCCTGGCTGCGTGCCGGTCTTGAACTGAGAGCCCTTTAATTTCGCGTTCGATTTTGTACAGTGCTGCGATGCGCTGTATTGCCTGCGTGCCCACCGGGCTCAGGTTGTCCTTGATTAGTTCATCAAACTTGCGGCGTGCGTGGGCAAGACAACCCGCGCCGATTCGGCGTTCTTCGTCCATGACCTTGTCGTAGCCTCCATAGCCATCGCAGACCAGCGTGCCCGACCAGCCCTTGAGAAATTCAAGCGGGTACTTTGCCCCTCTGCCCACGCAGAATTCATACACCACGCCGGGTGAGACATCAAAGCCACTTCTGGCATAGGCCCAGATATAGGCCCGCTTGGTCTTTCCGGCTCCGGGGTCCAGCATGGCCACCGGGGTTTCATCGGCATGGACAACCGAACAACTCAGGACAAACTTGCGATGCGCGTCATACAAGGGAATCAGGGCAGCACCAGCCTGGCCAGACCACGAGGCCAGTGTTGAACGCGGCGTGTGAATGCCGGAGCGGGCGTTGATTTGCTCCTGGCGGTAGTAAGGGATGTGGTCGACGAAGCGGCTCACCGTGGTGTGCGCCACCAAGCCCGCAGTTGGCATCCCTTTGTCGATGACCTGTGGCTCCACCGGTTCTTGGACCAGAGTCTGGCAGCACTTGCAGGTCCACTTGCCACGGATGTGGCGGTGAACGAAGAACTGAGCTGGGATGATGTCCAGGCGCTCGCTTACGTCTTCGCCAATACGCACCATGGCCTGACCGCAACCACATGTCGTGCTCTGTGGCTCATGGTGGTGGTCCACCCGTTTGAGGTGCTCAGGCAGGGCCTGGCGTTTTGGCTGACGGCGGGTGCTGGAGTCAGTGGTGTCGCCCGACTCTTTGGACACAGCCTTTAAGGCGGCAAGCTGAGCTTCAAGGTCCGCCTGGTCGGCTGCCAGCGTTTCCTCAAATAACTGGCGCTGCTCAGCATTCATGCGTTCGGTCTTGGCATCAAAGCGCCAGGCCTTCAGACGGCGCAGCTCAAACATTATGCTATTGATCTTGGCGTCCTTGAACTGAATGGCCTGCGCCTGAGATTCGATTTGCTGACCCTGCTGAGCAATATGCTGGCTCTGTTGCCCGATGTAATGAAGTACCTTGGCGGCCAATTCAGCAGCGGCGCAAGGACTCAGACCGACGAAGTCTTGGGGGCTGAGTTGATGCACGTTGAGCATGTTTGCATTGTGCAAAAAATGCGTATGCAAATGAATTAGGGCAACCGCCAATTGCTTTGCCAGGCCTGCCAGGTCACAGTTCTCACAGGCGCGTAATAGACTGCATTTGCTCCAGCCGACTCCAGCTTTGTCAGCGTGATCGAGGTGGCCATGTCCGCGCCACTACCCGGCCATTCAAACCCGCCTTGATTGAGCCGCCGTGCCGCACACCACATGCCAAAGCCATCATGCAGCAGCAACTTCATGCGATTACCCCGCGCGTTGGCAAACAGATATCCATGGTGGGCCTGGGCTGCCCCGAATACCTGCACCACCTGGGCCAGCAGGCGCTCCGTGCCCATGCGCATGTCAATCGGAGCGGTAGCCAGCCACAGTGCATCGATGCGGATCATCGTAGCCACTCGCGCAGCCAGATGCCACAGTCACGGGCAGATTGCACCGGCCACGTCACCGTAACCTTCCCGCTTGCACGTTGAATCTCAACGCGAATGTCTTGCCCAACATCGCTTGGGTCGACTGGTGGAACAACACGCGGCACCGGACTTGACTGCGTCACTGGAGCTTGCGGCAATTGAACAGGCAAGAATGCCGCAGCGCCCCTTTGCAGTTCTGCCAATTCCAGTCGCTGGCGTTCCTCACGTATCCACCGATGCACCATGTTCGGGTTGATTGCGTGAGCCAGCGCAACCCCGGCAAGTGATGCCCCTGGTCGGCGACTTTGCTCCAACACAGAAGCCTTGAACGCCGCGCTGTACTCGCGCCGCCGAGGGCGCTCCACTGTCGACAATTGATTCATAGTCTCCACGATCTCCTTCGTGGGGACGATGCCTGATCAGCAGCATCGATTCAATATGGGATGCCTAGCCGCTTACACACCTGTTCCAAATTCCGGGTCCACTTCAGTAGACCCGCGTGAGTAGAGTTTGAAGCACATCGTGCAACTTTCGACGCAATGGAATTCGCGAGGTTTGTCCGCTACTAAGGGCCGCTCGCTGCTATTCACGCTGATCGCCCAGTGCAGGGTTGGGAATAGACCCGGACGCATCGAACTACGCATGAGAAAACGACGCCCCAAACCCTACCCATGGTTAAAGGTTCCGCGGACCCTCGCTCGCCGGAAAATCAAGAAACATGGCCACAACTGGACGACAAAGCAATTGCCATTCGCCTATGTGCGATTTGCCAGCGTCTACCGCAGCTTTGAAGATAGTGACAAATTCAAAACGCTGGTGCATGGGATGCGGCGGTAGCGCTACCTGTCGCGAATCTGCCGCTGGCCCCACCTATTACTTAATCTAACGCCAACATTCGGAAATGTCTGCGGCAGTGGGGGTGGCCGGTACGCTGATGCCTTTGACCCCCGTGTGTGTAAGCGTCAAATTTCCACACTTGCTCACCACGCCAATGGGAGTTGCCGTCAATGTAAACCTACCTGCAGCAAGATTTCCAAC
>JBDKHX010000453.1:0-2576 GCA_039797415.1 Pseudomonadota bacterium
CCAACTGATATGAGCCACGCGATGGGTCAAGGTCATGTAAACAAGCAACGGCACCACAGCCAAGGCCAATGACAAGGCCATCATGCCCGCCAGGCGCGATCCTGCCCATGCGCCGATCACACCCGCCACCAAGCCACCGGTCAAAACATAACGGGGCAGCAACGCAGCCGGGTCAGCGTGGTAGTCCAGGCATTCACCGGCTAGCTGTGTGCGGCGCAAAAAATAGCGTTGCGCGTGGACGCGGGCCCAAGGGGCATACAAGCCAAAAGTGAGCAACACCAATATCACATTGCGAAACCAAAGCCGTGCGTACTCGGTGGGGCGGCCGGAAAAACTGACGGGCAAAGTCGCCATTTTTCCTTTGGGCATACGCGGCAAAGGCGCATGCACCTTGACGCGCAATTGCACCTGCGGTTTGACTTGGCCAGGTTTAACCTGATCTGCATTGGCCGCCGCAGGGCCTGATCCAATCGGCTCGGGCCAACGCAAGGGGGCCAAGCGCACCCCCTCCACAACGGGAGGCGTCTCGTTCTCAACAGGCGTCGGCTCAACGTCGTCCCGGACCGAATCCAGGTCGACCAGACGAAAAACGCGCGCAGATGAACGGACAGCAGAAGAGTTCATGTGTGCGACAAATGTAACCGCCCCACCCCCTGTTTGCACCTAACGACAACCCCATTCTTTTGTCAGTGAAGATGTGCCCGCTAGAATCAATCCAAACACGCTACGTGACCAAGAATGAAACTCATCGGATCACTGACCAGCCCCTTCGTGCGCAAAGTGCGCGTGGTGCTGGCAGAAAAAAAACTGGACTACAAGTTCGAAGTGGAGGACGTCTGGGCAGCTGACACCCAAATCATGCAATCCAACCCTCTGGGTAAGGTGCCATGTTTGGTGATGGAAGGCGGCGAGGCGATTTTTGATTCGCGCGTGATCGTTGAATACGTCGACACCCTGTCGCCCGTAGGCAAACTGATCCCTTTGAGCGGACGCGAACGCGTCGAAGTTCGTACCTGGGAAGCGCTGGCTGACGGCCTGCTGGACGCAGCCATCCTGGCCCGCATGGAACAAACTTGGGCTGGCCGCACAGAAGCCCAGCGCTCGCAAGCCTGGATCGACCGCCAGTTGGACAAGGTCAATGCCAGCGTCAAAGCGATAAGCCAAGGCTTGGGCGACCGCCCTTGGTGCACCGGCAACCACCACAGCCTGGCTGATATTTCAGTAGGCTGCGCCTTGGGTTACCTGGACTTCCGCTTCCCGCAGATCAACTGGCGGGATGACTATCCGAACCTGGGCAAGCTGTTTGAAAAGCTGTCGCAACGCGCCAGCTTCATTGACACGGCGCCACCATCGGCCTGAACGAGCCGATGAATCAGACTCGGCTCACAGCGTGAACGAGTCTGCGCGGGCTTTGAGCCAATACTGCTCAAACGCAGGCTGACGCCACGGGGCTTGGCCCTTTTCAGCCAGCAACAGCTCACCCGGCTTGGTGTAATGCAGCAAGTTGGACAAGCGCCTCGTGTCAAAGCCTGACACGCGTCGCAAGATGTGATCCGCTGTGATGTCTTTGGGATGATGCAAGCCGGCGGCTTGCACCAACTCCTTGAGCGCAAACATGGTGTTGTGCTGGTAGCGATACACGCGCTCGGCCTTGTCGGGGACCACCAACGCTTGCATGCGAGCAGGATCTTGCGTGGTCACACCCGTCGGGCAATGGCCAGTATGGCAACTCTGCGCTTGAATACAGCCCAGAGAGAACATGAAGCCCCGCGCTGAATTGCACCAGTCTGCCCCCAGCGCCATCATGCGGGCGATGTCAAACGCACTGATCACCTTGCCTGCACAACCCAACTTGACGCGGTGACGGTGAACTCCAGCGGCGCGGCACCTGTGCCACCTTCAGCGCCATCCACCACGATGAAATCGGGCCAGATGCCGGTCTCACGCATGGCTTTGACCATGGCGAACCACTCCCACACATGGCCCAGGCAGAACTTGAAGCCCACCGGCTTGCCACCCGACAACTGGCGCAGCTTTTCAATGAATTGCATCATCTCAATGGGCGTGCTGAAAGCACTGTGGCTGGCGGGCGAGATGCAATCCTGCCCCACCTTCACACCTCGCGCTTTGGCAATTTCCATGGTCACCTTGGGACCAGGCAAAACGCCACCATGCCCAGGCTTGGCCCCTTGACTGAGCTTGAGCTCAATCATCTTGACCTGCGGATCTTTGGCGTTTTCAACAAATCGGTCCGGGCTGAAATGACCTTGCTCATCACGGCACCCAAAGTAGCCTGAGCCAATCTCCCAGATCAGATCGCCTCCTGGTTCACGGTGATATCGGCTGATCGACCCCTCACCCGTGTCGTGCGCAAACCCACCTTTTTTGGCACCCATGTTCAAAGCCAGGATGGCGTTGGCACTCAGCGCCCCAAAGCTCATCGCCGACACGTTGAACACGCTGGCGCTGTAAGGCTTCGTGCACGATGACCCATCGCCACCAATGGTGATGCGAAAGTCTTGCGAATCCACATGCGTGGGCACCATCGAATGGCTGATCCATTCATAGCCTGCGGC
>JBDKHX010000454.1:0-3084 GCA_039797415.1 Pseudomonadota bacterium
ACGAAGTCGGGCGCGTGGGCGTAAGACTCGGTGATGGTTTCAAAGCTGACTTGGGCACCCAGTTCTTCACCCAGCGTCAGCAAGGCTTGTTCGCTCATGAAGGGCAGCACGCCGTCTTGCAGGCCCAGTTTGGCGTGGGCGGCTTTCCATTCGGCAAACGTGCCTTCCACCAAGGTGGCAATGGCCAGACGCGGGCCTTGTGCGTGCAAGGCCTTGATGGCGGCGGCCTGGTTGTCAAACCACTGAAACGCCAGGCTGGATGTGACCAGATCAAAGCCCTCGCAGCGAGCGGCTTCACCATCCATCTGCGCATAGCGTGCTGCCGTCCCGATGCGGGCCTGACAGGCTGTGAGCATGGCTTCGGCCAAGTCCGTGGCCAAAATGTCAGCCTGTGGGTAAGCCTGAGTCAACAAGGCAGTCAGGTTGCCGGTGCCGCAGCCAATTTCAAAGATGCTGGTGAGGTGTGGCCAGCGCTGAACGATGCGCTCAGCCAGATGCCGTGCAGCCTGCCGTTGGATGACGGCATGGGTGTCATACGCTGTTGCCGCGCTGGCAAAGCTGTCACCGATCCGTTGTTTGTCCATGGGCCAGGCTTTGGATGAAGGGTTGAATCTGTTGGGCGCACCAGTCGGTATGCGCATCGCCCAGAGCATGCCCGCCATCGGCGTGCCAGGTCAAGGTTGTGTTGTGGCGCTGGTCAAAGGTGGATGCCGTGAGTGCCGGGGACACGATCACATCATCTTGCGAAGCCAGCGCTAAAACGGGCGATGGCAGCGCGTTGAGCAGTGGATTGACATCAATGTCAATCAATCGGATGAGGTCCTGAAGCAGTCGGTCCGTGGCAAGAGCTTGATCCCCTTCAGGCATCAACGCTGCAAGCTGGCATCGGGTCAAGAAATCTTGCAGGACAGCGCCTGGGGTGCGTTCAAAAACACGCACCATGCGCTCCACCACACGTTTGGCCTGGCCTTCATCGCCCGGTGCTTGGGCGCAAAACCGCGTGAACCCGCTCACGCTGACCATGCCAAGCCAGCCGCCAGTTGGTGGGTTCTGAAGGGCATGAGCCCAACCCAGGGAATGGCCCACCGCGACCCAATGCGTCGCCAAGGTGTAGTCAGGCTGTTGTACCGCGCCTGTGTAGCCCGCATCAAAAAAGGCATGTGGATGACCGGGCAGGGCGGCAGCCAGTGCTTGCCAAAAGTGCGGGCCCAGGCCCCAGCCATGAAAAAACGCCAGCCCGACCGTCATACGGATTTCAGTGCGGCCACCAGGGCATCGATGTGCGCGGGTGTGTGATGGGTACACAAGGCCATGCGCAAGCGTGCAGTGTTGGGCGGCACGGTCGGTGGGCGAACGGCGGACACATTGATGCCGGCTGCTTGCAGTTTGTCGCGTGCTGCCAGGGTGCGTTGTTCATCACCCAAGATGATGGGGATGATGTGCGTGCTGGAGGTGCCGGTGTCAAAGCCCATGGCCTGCAAGCGTTGACGCAGGTCGTTTGACATGGCCGTCAGGTAAGCGCGTTCGGCGTCCAGTGTGGGCAGCAGTTCCCACGCTTTGTGCATGGCCGCGATCACAACGGGGGACAAGGCGGTGGAATAGATGAAGCCTGTGCAAGCTGTGACCAGATAGTCGCGCACGGAACGTGAGCACGCAATGTAGGCCCCTGATCCGCCCAAGCCTTTGCTGAAGGTGCCCATGGCCATGTCGACGTGTGACCCGGGGTTGGCCGTCAAACCATAACCGTGCTCACCCAGCACGCCGGTGGCATGGGCTTCATCCAGGTAGACAAAGGCATCATGCTGGCGTGCCAGTTCAACCAGGCCCGGCACGTCGATGCAGTCACCATCTGTTTGTTCAACAACTCAGACAGATGCGCCAGGCTGCCATGCCGAAAGCGGATTTGCTTGACATCTGCCACCTTGAAGGCGTGGTGCAAGCTGGCATGGTTCAGTCGGTCACAAAACACCAAAGGCTCGGCGCCCAACACTTTGGCGTTGATCAACGCGGCCAGCACGGTGGCATTGGTTTGATAGCCAGAACTGAGTACGAGGGCGCTTTCGGTGTGTTTGTCCGCGGCAATGCGGGCTTCAAACGCTTCGTACAGATCCAGGTTGCCCGACAGCAGGCGAGAGCCTGTGGCGCCCACACCGTAGCGCGACAGGGCTTGCGCCGCTGCATCCACAACCTGAGGGTGCCGAGACAGGCTCAGGTAATCGTTGCTGGAAAAGTCTGCCAGCCAATGATGGGATGAGGATGGCAATTGACGCAGCAGCCCTTGTTGGGCAAGTGATGCGCAATGGCGTTCGTAGGTGTGTAGAAAAGCCGTCATGCCGCTAGAGGCGAATCGAGCGGCCATTCTACGCGGGGCACCCCGTTTGTGCTCAGCGGGCGGCGGCGATTTCCTTGCGGAAGCGGTTGAGCTCTTGCACGCTGGTGAAGCTGCGTTCCATCAACAAACTCATGTTGTGCAAGATGCGCTCGACGACTTTGTTTTCCCAAACGGCGTCAAACTGAATTTGCTTGTCCAGCCAAGTTTCCAACCAAGCCGGGTCAGGCAGGCGCGACTGGATGGTGTCACGCGGGAACAGCTTTTGGCTGACGTGCAAATTGGTGGGGTGCAAGGCTTGGGCCGTGCGGCGGGCACTGGCCATCAACACGCCGACCTTGGCAAAAGCGGTGCGGGCTTCGTCGCCAAAGTTTTGCAAGGCGCGCTTCATGTAGCGCAGGTAGGCACCACCGTGGCGAGCTTCATCCTTGGCCAGGGTCTCATAGATCTTTTTGATCACGGGCTCGGTGTGCCATTCAGAAGCACGGCGGTACCAGTGGTTCAAACGGATCTCGCCGCAAAAATGCAGCATCAAGGTTTCCAGCGCCGGGGCGGGGTCAAACTCAAAGCGCACTTCGTGCAGTTCTTGTTCGGTAGGGACCAGGTCCGGGCGGAAGCGGCGCAGGTATTCCATTAGGACCAGTGAGTGCTTTTGCTCCTCAAAAAACCAAACACTCATGAATGCGCAAAAATCGCTGTCACCACGGTTGTCACGCAGGAACATCTCGGTGGCGGGCAAGGCGGCCCACTCCGTG
>JBDKHX010000455.1:0-2691 GCA_039797415.1 Pseudomonadota bacterium
TGTGACCAGCTTTAACGGGGCAGACGGTTTTTCTGATCTCGAACTGCGTGCGGGCTACCGTGTGCTGGATCGTGGTGAGGTCTACCTGGCTTACCGCTATATCAACATCAACTACGAAAACCGTCGCGACCTGACGGTGCAAGATGGTTTGATGATCGGCATGCAACTGTCGTTCTGAATACTGGCTTCTTGATCGGATCTGGGGTAGCCTGCTGTGTCGGGCATGCTTCTCGCTTGTTAATGTGCCTGTGAACACTTTTTGAAGGCTACCCATGATCCGCATGGATCTGCAGCTTGATCTGCAGTACGACATTGACGCCGGTGGTGCGGACTTTGTCTTCAACATCCATGCCGCACACACACCGTCACAGGTGGTGATGTCTGAGAGCCTGGTGCTCAGTCAGCAAATCTTGCCGCAACTGCACACGGACCCGATCACCCGCAATCGGTACATGCGCCTGCGCGCCTTTCCGGGGCCATTGAAGGTCAGCTACAAAGCCCTGGTTGACATCACGCATCAGTTCGTTACGCCAGGCCTGTTGGCCGAAGTGCCCGTGTCGCGCCTGCCGTTTGAGGTCATCAGCTACCTCTACCCAAGTCGCTATTGCCAATCAGATCAATTGATTCAGTTGGCCATGCGCGAGTTTGGACATTTGCCCCAGGGCTATCAGCGTGTGGTGGCCATACAGAACTGGGTGCGCGAGCGCGTCAAGTTCACCTCCAACACATCCAACTCGGCCACATCGGCTTTGGATACCTTGGCGCAGGGCGTGGGCGTTTGCCGTGATTTTGCGCATGTGATGATTGCCTTGTGCCGCGCGGTCAACATCCCGGCGCGGTTCACCACGGGCACCGATTACGGGGCGGACCCGATCTTGGGTCCACCTGACTTTCATGCGTATGTCGAGGTCTTTCTGGGGCAGGGGTGGTACATCTTTGACCCATCTGGCACGGCCATTCCGATGGGCTTTGTCAGACTGGGTACGGCCCGTGATGCGGCCGATGTGTCCGTGGCCACGATGTTTGGTTGCGTGAAGTATGCCTGGGTGATTCAACGTAGCAAACAACTGTTGTGGCGCTTGTTGGCGGTGGTGGGCCTGATCTTGGCCATCATTGGTGCGGTGTTGCCTGTGATGCCCACGGTGCCCTTTTTGCTGCTCTCGGCCTGGGCTGCGGGGCGTGGTTGGCCTGCGCTGGAGGCCTACATGTTGGCGCATCCCCAATGGGGTCCACCCATTCGCCAATGGCGAGAGCACGGCGCCGTGTCTCGCAAGGCCAAGTGGTTGGCGTGCACCATGATGTTGTGCAGCGGGGTCATGATCTGGTTCATGCCCGTGCCAACCTGGGCGCGTGTGGCGGTAGATGCCACCTTGCTGACGGTGGGGCTCTGGCTCAGTACGCGGCCTGAACCTCTGGTGTCGCAGTAATCATCGGGTACGTTCGTTCGCCAGCGATGCCCACACCCCTTCAAACACCCTGGATGTGGCTGCCAGCAGTGTCGCTTTGGGTTCCTTGTATTGCCCCAGTACCCAGTGCGTCACGGCCTGGCTGACCGCACCAACCAGGGCCAAGCCCAGCATGCGGGCCTCGTCGTCATCAACTTGCCATTGCGGGTAGCGGTGTCTGGCAAAGCCGATGACCATGTCGGCAAAACCATCGATGTTGCTGATGTAGGTGGCATCGACTTTGGGGCTGACGCCCAGCACCTCCAGCCAGCACACGCGCGCCACACAAGGTTGTGCGGCCATGTCAAACAGTGCGTCCAGTCCGGCCCGAATGGTGGCCATGGCATCACCCTCTTGGGTGGCGGACATCAGGTGTGCCAGTACGGTTTGCTGAAGTTGATCAAATTGCTGACGGTAGACGGCAATGAGCAGGTCTTCCAGGTTTTCAAACGATTCGTAGAAGTACCGGTCAGTTAGCTCGGCCTGCTTGCACAGTTTGCGCACGGTGGCGGTGCGGTAACCCGTTGTGCCAAAGATCTGCAACCCGGCATCCAGAAACTGCTGGCGTCTGCGCGCGGTGCGATCTGCCAGTTTTTCGCCTCCGTAAACGCGGCCGATGGTGTCGTGCTTTGACGCTGAGTTGCTCATGCTGGTATTTGACATCAATCGTCGTCACTTGTAAACTGACTACAAGCATCTTCACTTTTGTAGCGAGTTTCACGCCCATGCAGCAACACAAGGTCATCATCATTGGCAGCGGTTTTGGCGGTCAGGCATCGGCCGTGAACTTGCGCCGCATCGGCATCGAAGACTTCCTGATCCTGGAGCGCCGCAGTTGGATGGGCGGCACCTGGAGCCAAAACAGCTACCCCGGTGCGGCTGTGGACGTGCAGTCCCCTCTGTATTCCTTGTCATTTGAGCCCTACAAATGGACCCAAATGTTTGCCGAGCAAGATGAGTTGGTCGAGTACACCAACCACGTGTTGGCCAAGCATGGCTTGCGCGAGAAGACGCAGCTCAATGCCAACGTGACTCAGGTGAAGTGGCTGGAAGACAAAGCCTTGTGGGAAGTGCAGACTGAATCTCAGGGCACCTTTTACGGGCAGTTCCTGATCAACGCCTCAGGGCCCTTGAGCACCCCTGTCATCCCAGCGTTCAAGGGCCGCGACACCTTCCAAGGCCATAGCTTTCACACCAATGCGTGGGATCACGGCTACGACTACAAAGGCAAGCGCGTGGCCATCAT
>JBDKHX010000456.1:0-2720 GCA_039797415.1 Pseudomonadota bacterium
GATGATGTGGATCATGCCGCTGTTGTTCAGCGTGATGTTCTTCTTCTTCCCTGCCGGTTTGGTGCTGTACTGGTTCACCAACAACGTGTTGTCGATTGCCCAGCAGTGGATGATCAACAAGCAGTTGGGTGTGCAAAACTAAGTTTGCATCTAACCTGAAAAATGAAAGCCGCCTGATGTGATGTCAGGCGGCTTTTTTGTTGGCTTGGTGTGTTGTGACTTTCAGGGATCAAACACGACTTTGACTTGCGCATCCAACGCAGACTTGTCGATGAAGCCGATGACGTTGGGATTGCTGGCGGCCAGTTTTTTGAACTCGTTGGCATCAGACAGTTCTGATCGTGCTTGTGAGTCTGTTTTGCCCAATACCTTCAACAGAAACTCGTCTTTGGATGGGCTGTTGGAGATCATGGTGGTGAGCGCGACATCTCCATTGGGGAAGTCTTTGCTGCGGCCCATGTAGAGATCCGAGATTTGAGTTTTCGTCAGGTTGCCGACCGCGCTGCGTGCGCCGACGACAACGACGACGTCGGCTTGTGCCTGGACAACGAGGCTGGAATGTCAAAGGACAAGGCCGGGTTGGTGCCATACGTTGGGTGATCTACTCGGTAGTGGTCCCATTGGACTTTCAGTGCAAATTTGGGCGCGAAGTCCCATCGCAGTCCTGCGCCAAACTGTGTGCGATCACCTCGGCCCAGTCCAACAAACGAGTCGTTGTAAAACTGGATGGTGGCTGTGGCGGGGGAGGATGCGGGCTGCAAGCCCAGGTCTGATTCAGTGATGTGGAAGTGGCCGACCATGACGTACGGCGTCCAGGTATGGATGCGCTTTCCTGCCATGGCATACCAGCCTGCAGCCTCGGGTACGAGAATGGAGTTGCCTGGACGGGTTGCGTATTCCGCCTGAAAAACGTAGGTGTCGTCGTCAAAAGCCACGCCTAGGGTCTGGATGCGGGCTTTGGCATTGGAGAGAACGAGGCGTTCGTTCAAGACCGATGCGCAATTGGTGCAGGCCACGCTGGTTTTCAGTGCGTCGACTTTGGCTGCTACCGAGGTTGCCAGGGTGACGTCTGCTTTCAAATCGGTGATGCCTGCTCTGACGGTCCATGGGCCATGTGTGTAACGTGCCCCCAAACCCAATACTTGTTTGGCATCGTATTGGGCGGTGATGTTGGCCACTTTGGATTGGCCGATCATCCCTTCCAGTCCAAATTCGTTGTCACCGATGCGGTGTTGCCATTTGAAGTTGGCGCCGTCTGTGTTGGTGATGGGGTTCAATTGGTAGACCGTGTTCATTGGTCTGGCCATGGTCTGCGCAAAGGCCACGTTGCGCATGTCGGAGGTCATGAACACGGGCGCCACGACACGCCCGATTTTCAGATTCATCGATGTGTTGATGTCCCAGCCGAGATAGGCCCATTCGAGTTTGGGTTTTTGGCTGCCTTGGTCGTCTTGCTTGGTGACCAATTGCACGACGCCTTTGATCGGTCCCATCGGGTTGACGGTGGCCTGGATGGCTAGCAGGCTGTCCGCGTCGTAACGCAGGTCGTTGCCAGAGGAGCCCAGTTTTTGCCGAGGGTCCGCACGCACGGTGGCAACAGGGTCGTCGCCTTGAAAGGCACCCAGGGTGCCGAAGCCTTCGATGCGGAGGTGGTCGCCCAGATCAAGGGCTTGGGCATTTGGGGTCAACAGTACGTTGACAAGTAGCAAAGCAATGAGGGGTCGGAGCTTCATGGCGACGTACCTGTCCCGAATGTGAGATAACAGGTCATCGAAGCCCCGACCTGGGGTTCGATCATGCGGGCAAATCACAGTATGACTTGCCGGGCACGTGGTGCACGAGCGTTGGCGGTGCTGGGGTTTAATCAGATCGGCGGCGGCGCAGGATCATGGTCGCAGCCAGGGTGGCGGCGGCCACCAGAGGCCAGATGGACAGGTCTGCGTTGCCTTGGTTGATCAGAATCAGGTCACTGAGTACGTTGCTCATGATGGGCTCCCAAAATTGTGCATGACAAAATCCGCAGATGTGATGCAAGATGAATGCCAATTTAAGGGTTTACCTTGACTTCTGTGTGACGGGAACATGCCATTTGCAGCGCAGATGGGGCCAAGCCAGATGACAATTGCGCGATTGGATGACGATGCCAGAGGATGGATTGAATGTCGTGGAGTGAGCGGGGCCAGCCCATTGTGGCGATTGCAACAGCGTCCGGTCGGGGTGCTGTCGGCATCGTGCGGGTTTCGGGCAAGGGCTTGTTGCCTTTGATGCAGGCCTTGGTGGGGCGTGACTTGCCACCCCGGCAGGCCGTGTATGGGCCGTTCAAGGATGCGCACGGCGAAGCCATCGACCATGGTTTGGCTTTGTACTTTCCGGGCCCACACAGTTACACCGGTGAGGATGTGCTGGAGCTGCAAGGCCACGGTGGCCCGGTGGTGATGCAGTTGTTGCTGGCACGTTGCCTGGAAGCCGGTGCCGAGCTGGACCCTGCGTCTGAACGCGCCCGTTTGCCCGGTTTGCGTTTGGCCGAGCCGGGCGAGTTCACTCAACGGGCTTTCTTGAACGACAAGATCGACCTGGCCCAAGCCGAAGCCATTGCGGATTTGATTGACGCCAGCACCGAGGCGGCGGCCCGTTCGGCCAGCCGGTCTTTGGGCGGTGTGTTTTCCAGAGAGATTGAAGACCTGCGTGACCGCATGATCAATTTGCGCATGCTGGTGGAG
>JBDKHX010000457.1:0-2503 GCA_039797415.1 Pseudomonadota bacterium
CCGTTATGAAACCAACCTGGCATGGGCCGCTGAACAAGCCCGACAAGCTGGCTTGACGGTGGTGATCGAGCCCATCAATGGCCGCGACATGCCGGGCTACTTGCTGCAGCGCCAGGCCGATGCCCACACCCTGGTTGAGCGTATCGGATCTCCGCATTTGCAAGTACAAATGGACCTGTACCATTGTCAGATTGTGGAAGGGGATGTGACGACCAAGCTGCGGCAGTATCTGCCCACCGGTCGTGTCGGCCACTTGCAGATTGCGGCCGTTCCCGATCGGGGTGAGCCCGATCAAGGCGAGCTGGCCTACCCCCACCTGTTTGCCGAACTGCGCGCCCTGCAATGGGCAGGCTGGATCGGTTGCGAATACCGCCCGCGTCAAGCTGGCCCCGGAGGCACCTCTGCCGGTCTGGGCTGGCTGCGTCAGGCCCAACACAAGTCGTGAGGATTGGATGTCTAACTCGTTTCCCGCCACCATCGCCGCACGCGACGGCACCAAGCTGATCACCCACCACTGGCCGTTGCCTGCTGGCGCCGCATCGCAAGGCGTGATCTTGCTGGTGCACGGCCATGGCGAGCACGTGCGCCGTTATGCGCATGTGGCCGCCCACCTGAACCAGTTGGGTTGGTCAGTCGTGGGTTACGACCACCGTGGGCACGGCTTGTCTGAAGGTCAACGGGGTGGGTTGACGCAGCCTGACGACTACCTCTATGACCTGGCCCAGATGATCGACACCACCCGCGCAGCCTACCCCGGCCAAAAGCTGGTGCTGTTGTCTCACAGCCTGGGTGGTTTGATTGCGGCACGTTTTGTGGCCGCGACAGCCAAGCCTGCCGAATCGGCCCCTTGGACTCGTCCTGTTGATGGCTTGATCCTGTCGTCACCCGCCTTGCTGCTCAACATCAACGCGATCCAGAAGTTCTTGTTGAACACGGTGGCCAAGTGGTTGCCCGACTTTGCGGTGCCCAGTGGCTTGAAGGCTGATTGGGTGAGCAACGACCCCAACGAAGTCAAAAAATACCTGGCCGACCCCAATGTGCATGACCGCATCACCGGCAAGACCAGCCGCTTCATGATCGATGCGGGCGAGCTGGTGCGCCAACGTGCTGCCAACTGGACGGTGCCGACGCTGCTGCTGTGGGCGGGGTCTGACAAGTGCGTGGCCCCAGCCGGATCGGCCGAGTTCAGCGCCAAGGCGCCCAAGAACCTGGTGACCAGCCAGCCGTTTGCGCACATGGCCCACGAAATTTTCAATGAACCTGATCGCGAAAAAGCCATGGCCCCACTGGGCCCTTGGCTGAAGCAAGTGTTTGGAACCTGATATGGCGCTCAAAGCCACGATTTACAAAGCCCAGATCAACCTGGCGGACATGGACCGCAACGTCTATGCCGACCCGACGCTGACCATTGCGCGCCACCCCTCTGAGACCGACGAACGCATGATGGTGCGGGTGCTGGCGCTGGCTTTGGGCTGGCCCGAAGACACCAACGAAGGCACACTGGAGTTGGCCAAGGACATGTGGGAGCCTGATGAGCCCGCGCTGTGGCACAAGAACTTCTCCGACGAGATCATGCACTGGGTGGAAGTAGGCCAACCCGATGACAAGCGCGTGATGAAGGCCTGTGGCCGGGCACGCCGCGTTACCGTGTGGGCGTTCCAGAACAGCACACCCATCTGGTGGGACAACCTGACCAACAAGGTCAGCCGCGCCAACAACCTGACGGTGTGGCAGATCCCGACCGAGCAAAGCCAGGCTTTGGGCGCTTTGGCCCAACGCAGCATGCAGCTGCAGGTACGGCACCGTGTGGATCAACGATGGTCAAACCACCGTTGAGATCACACCGGTCAAGCTCAAAGGCTAACGCAACTCACGGCGCAAGATCTTGCCCACCGGCGTTTTGGGCAAGGCATCGGTGAACACCACCACCTTGGGCCGCTTGTAGCCGGTGAGGTTTTGGGCGCAGTGCTCACGCACTTGTTGTTCGGTCAGGTTCGGGTCTTGTCGAACAATCACCAGCTAGACCGCCTCACCCGAATGGGCATCGGGTACGCCCACTGCTGCGCACTCGAACACGCCCGGCATCTGGGCGACCACGTCTTCCACCTCATTGGGATAGACGTTGAAGCCTGACACCAGGATCATGTCCTTCTTGCGATCAACGATGCGGATGTAGCCGTGCTCATCCATGGTGGCGATGTCGCCCGTGCGGAAGAAGCCATCCTCGGTCATGACCTTGGCGGTTTCATCCGGGCGGTGCCAGTAGCCCGCCATCACCTGTGGGCCGCGCACGGACAACTCGCCGGGCTCACCAAAGGGCATGGGGTTGCCCTCGTCATCCAGGATCAACACATCTGTTGACGGCAGGGGCAAGCCGATGCTGCCCGAAAACTGCAGGCTGTTGACCGGGTTGCAAGCAACCGATGGCGAGGTCTCTGACAGGCCATACCCCTCGGCAATGCTGCAGCCGGTCTTGTCCTTCCACAACCGGGCGGTGGCTTGC
>JBDKHX010000458.1:0-2577 GCA_039797415.1 Pseudomonadota bacterium
GGTGCGGGAGGCGGCGGTTTGGGTGTGGATGATGCGGTGGTGGCTTTCTCGCTGGTTTGCACCACGGCTTTGACCGCCATTTCGTCGGCAGCTTGTGCCTTGGCTGCAGCAAATTTTTGTGCCTGTTCTGCGACGAGCTTGACGACCTTTTTGTATGGTGTCCAGAAGGCTTGGCGGATGCTGATGGGGTGGTCAATGATCTTGGTGATCGTGGCATCCCAATCGCGGCCTTGGCGGTCATAGAACACGCCATTGCGTCCGGGCATCAGCTGGTCCGAATCACCAGCCGTGAAGGCTGCGGCAATCGTCATCTTCTCGCCTGGGCGGGTGCATTCGCAATAAGCCAGATACACGCCAGACAGGGCAGCCAAGGCGGCATGTTTGGCCGGGTCCAAGACCTTCACGCACAAGTCGCAGCTGCGGCCATCCAGGTACAGGGTGCCCGCTTGAAAGCTGGCCTTTTCGCGGCGGGTATAGAAGTCGGTGAAGGCGACAAAGTTGTGGGCCAGTCGAGCCAGGTCGCGCACATAACGCACCAGTCGTTCGACATCGCCAATCAGTGCGGCTTGCGCTGCAGCGGCCTCGTCCTGGGATACCAGGTCGGTCAGTTGGGTGCGTGTGTTGCTGTCTACCAGCTTGGCGAGGACCTCGGCATCCAACTGTTCCAAATTGGTCGTCGGCTTGGCGGCCAACCAGGCCTCATAAGGCGCAAACTGTGCCTTGATCTGAAGCCATTGCGCTTCGGTCAATTCGGCTTGCGGCGTCAGCAGCGGGTCCACCAAGGTTGTTTTGAACGATGCGATGGCATCGGCCCAGCCTGGGTTCACGCCAGCAGTCAATGGCAAGTTGCCACCTTGTTTGACGTAAGCCAGGGGCAAGCCCGAGATCAAGGTGTCGCCACCGCTCGTCAGCAGTTGGCCGCCAATGGCGCGCAAATCATCTTCACCACCGTTGAGCAAATTGGCGGCGCGTGGGTCAAAGGCTGCCAAACGGCAGCGCATGAAAAAGTCATCGACCTTGGCTCGTACGGCGCTCAGAGCAGCAAATCCTTCAGCCGCTTGGGCGCCCAGCGGCGCCTTGTCGCTTTGGCCTTCGGGTGCCTTGCGCCAATCGAGCAGCGCCCGGCCTTCGTCAAAAAACTGATCGATGGTGGCCCGGTCGATGCTTGCCGTGCCGGCGCGATCGGGCTTGGTGCCCAGGCAAGCCCCAATCGTTGTGATGGCCTCAATCAAGGCCGCGTCTTGGTCCGCCGCGCTTATCAAACCATCACCGTTGAAGGTCATGCCCGCAAAAATGCGAGCGTTGTCGGCACAGTCTTCTACGCAGATTTCTGTGGCGTCTGATTTGCCCAGGCTGCTCAGAATTTGCCGAGCCGATGCCAACAGCAAACGACCTTCTTCTCGGCCATCGTCAATGGCGCTCAGCGCCAGGGGCCCGCCTGCGGTCAGGGTGTCTGCTGACTTCAAGCGCGCGGCGGCCCACTCGATGGCCGCAATCAATTCAGGCGCACGGACGTGTCCGTCAGCGTCGCTGTCGATCAGGCTCAGAGTTTGGGCATCCAGTTCCAGCCCTTGTGTCGGGCAGGACAAGGCGACCCACAGCTTTTGATCCAGCTGAGCCAGGTTCAGCAGGTCGGCGCCCCGGTCCAGGCGAACCTGATCGAAGCCGCCGGCACGGAAAAAACGCCACGTGTGTTTGCTGGAACTCATGATCTGCTACTTAGCCTTGTCAACAACATGGATGCATTATGGCTGGGCCTAACGGCAAGGCGTTCAGCTCTTTGCGTGCCTCGCGCCATTGCGGCCAGTGCCTATCCAGCAAAGCTACAAAACGGTCGTTGTGGGTGGGCTCCAGCAGGTGCAGCATCTCATGCACCACCACGTACTCCACCAAATCCTTGGGCTTTTTGACCAGCTCAGTGTTGAGCCGGATGTGACCCGCGCGGTGGTTACAGCTGCCCCATTTGGTTTTCATGCGCTGCAAAAAATAGCCTGATACACGCACGCCCAGCTTGGGCTCCCACTTGGCGATCAACTGGGGCACCAGGCCATGCAGCAGCGCTTTGTGCCAGGCGTGCACCACCTCGGCGCGCTTGGCCAGGTCATGGCCGGGTCGCACTGTGAGCGTGATGCGTTTGTGGTCCAGCTTCACACTGGGCTTGGCATCAGCCTCTTGCACCGTCATCAGGTGGCGGCGGCCCCACAGCTCGTGGCTTTCACGCTCGCGGAACTGGCGCGGCGCCTCGCGCGCCTGCGCCTTCAAGGCCGCTTGTTGCTGGCGTATCCAGGCCAGCTTGGAGATGGCATAGGCCCGGGCCACCTCAGGGCGGGTGTATTCAGGCGCAACCAGCGTCACCCGCCCCTCCGGCGGATGTACGGTCAGGTGTACGTTCTTCACGCGCTTACGAACCAAGCTGATGCGCAATGCGCCCAGCACGATGTCATCTTCGTGCACGGTCGTCACGCGTCAATACCCCGGCTGGTTCTTGATGATCTCGAAGATGGCCAAGGTCGCGGCCTTGTTCTTCTTCATGATCGGGAAGATGGCATTGAGCACCTGCGCCTCGCGGGCCGGGTC
>JBDKHX010000459.1:0-2530 GCA_039797415.1 Pseudomonadota bacterium
GGAAACGGGCGAAATCGCTCGTCAATCCACAGGTGCTGTGCTGGTTGACATCGAAGGCACCGTCGTTTTGGCAACCGTTGTTTGCGCCAAAACAGCCAAAGCCGGTCAAGACTTCTTCCCGCTGACCGTTGACTACATCGAAAAGACATACGCTGCAGGCAAGATCCCCGGTAGCTTCTTCAAGCGCGAAGCCAAGCCTTCCGAGTTTGAAACGCTGACCTCGCGTCTGATCGACCGTCCAATCCGCCCACTGTTCCCAGAAGGCTTCTACAACGAAGTGCAACTGGTGATCCATGTGGTGTCCTTGAACCCAGAAGTGTCGGCTGACATTGCCGCCATGATCGCTTCCAGCGCTGCGCTGTCGATCTCGGGTATCCCGTTCAACGGCCCAATCGGTGCAGCTCGCGTGGGCTACATCAACGGTGAATACGTGCTGAACCCCAGCATCACCGAGTTGGCTGACTCCAAGATGGACTTGATCGTTGCCGGCACTGAAACCGCCGTGCTGATGGTTGAATCCGAAGCCGATCAACTGTCCGAAGACGTGATGTTGGGTGGCGTGGTGTTCGGTCACGAACAAGGCAACATCGCCATCAACGCCATCCATGATCTGGTGCGTGACGCTGGCAAGCCTTCTTGGGATTGGCAAGCTCCAGCCAAGGACGAAGATTTCATCACCAAGGTTGGTGCCTTGGCTGAAGAAAAGCTCCGCGCTGCTTACCAAATCCGCTCCAAGCAAGCTCGTACACAAGCCACCCGTGCAGCCTATGCTGACGTGAAGGCTGCTTTGACTGCTGAAGGCGTGGCCTTTGATGGTGTCAAGGTCGAGGGTCTGCTGTTCGACATTGAAGCCAAGATTGTTCGCAGCCAAATTCTGGCTGGTGAGAGCCCCGTATCGACGGTCGTGACACCCGTACCGTTCGTCCGATCGAAATCCGTACAGGCGTGTTGCCGCGCGTTCACGGCTCCGCCTTGTTCACACGTGGTGAAACACAGGCTTTGGTTGTGGCCACACTGGGCACAGAGCAAGATGCGCAACGCATCGATGCGCTGACTGGTGACTTCCGCGACACCTTCCTGTTCCACTACAACATGCCTCCGTTCGCCACTGGCGAAACAGGTCGCGTGGGCACCCCTAAGCGTCGCGAAATCGGTCACGGCCGTTTGGCTAAGCGCTCTTTGGTGCCTTTGCTGCCTGCTAAGGAAGATTTCGCCTACACCGTTCGCGTTGTGTCTGAAATCACTGAATCCAACGGCTCGTCGTCGATGGCGTCCGTTTGCGGTGGTTGCTTGGCCATGATGGACGCCGGTGTGCCGATGAAGGCGCACGTGGCAGGTATTGCCATGGGTCTGATCAAAGAGGGTAACAAGTTTGCGGTCTTGACCGACATCCTGGGTGACGAAGATCACTTGGGCGACATGGACTTCAAGGTTGCCGGTACCACGGGTGGTATCACTGCTTTGCAGATGGACATCAAGATCCAAGGTATCACCAAGGAAATCATGCAGGTCGCACTGGCGCAAGCCAAGGAAGCCCGTCTGCACATCCTGGGCAAGATGGTTGAAGCCATGGGCTCGGCCAACACAGAAGTGTCCGAATTCGCGCCTCGCCTGTACACGCTCAAGATCAATCCAGAAAAGATCCGTGACGTCATTGGTAAGGGTGGTGCAACCATCCGTGGTCTGTGTGAAGAAACTGGCTGCCAGATCAACATCGCTGAAGACGGTGTCATCACCATCGCTTCGACTGACGGCGCCAAGGCTGATTTCGCCATCAAGCGCATCAACGAAATCACAGCTGAAGTTGAAATCGGCAAGACCTACGAAGGTGCGGTCACCAAGTTGTTCGACTTCGGTGCATTGGTCAACCTGATGCCTGGTAAGGACGGTCTGCTGCACATCAGCCAGATCGCTCACGAGCGCGTCGAGAAGGTCTCTGACTACCTGCAAGAAGGTCAAGTCGTCAAAGTCAAGGTTCTGGAAACAGACGAAAAGGGCCGCGTCAAGCTGTCCATGAAGGCTTTGGTTGAGCGTCCAGAAGGTATGCCTGAGCGTGAAGAGCGTGGCGACCGTGGTGATCGCGGCCCTCGTGGCGACCGTGGTCCTCGTGGTGATCGCGGCGACCGTGGTGATCGTCGTGAGCGTGCTCCACGTGCTGAGCAATCGTCGTATGAGCAGGGCGCTCAAGACGATCAAGCGCAACAACAGCAGCAGTGATTCTCATGAAGAAGCTCGTCGTCGGAAACTGGAAGATGCACGGCACTCGTGCATCCAACGCCGAATTGCTGCAAGGTTTGTTGTCGGCGGACTTGCCGACAACAGCGCCTCGCGCTGATGTGGCTGTGTGTGCGCCGTTTGTGTACCTGGCTGATGTCGCTGCCGCCTTGGCTGGCAGTGCCATCGCTTATGGTTCGCAAGATGTGTCCTGCCAAAAGCAAGGTGCCTACACCGGTGAGGTGTCGGGTGCCATGCTCAAGGAGTTTGGCGTCAAGTACGCCATCGTGGGGCACTCTGAGCGTCGCAGCTACCA
>JBDKHX010000460.1:0-2681 GCA_039797415.1 Pseudomonadota bacterium
ATCGGCCAGGTCTGGGTCGGGTGTGCGGGCCTCAACAGGGAAGCCGCCCAAGGCCTGACGCCATTCATAGGCCAGCACCTGCACGGCTTGCGACAGGTTCAAAGATCCGTAATCGGGGTTGCTGGGGATGCTGATGACAGCGTTGCAGCGATACACGTCTTCATTGGACATCCCGTAGCGTTCGCATCCAAACACAAAGCCCACACGTTGGGCTGGGCTGGCTTGTGCCAAGGCGGGCAAGCCTTCGCGTGGCGTGATCGTGGGTGGGCCGAAGTCTCGTGGCGTCATCGCGGTGCCGATGGCGTAGGTCACGCCATCCAGTGCTTCGGCCAGGGTGTCCACAATCCGGGCGCGCACCAGAATGTCTGCGGCACCGCTGGCCATGGCCACGGTTTCTTCTTGAATCAGCACATCGGCAAAGCGGGGGCGCACCAGCACCAGATCAGAAAAGCCCATCACCTTCATGGCACGTGCTGTGGCGCCCACATTGCCTGGGTGGCTGGTGTCGACCAGGATGAAACGCGTGGGGTCAGCTGAGGTGTGGGGCATGGAGTTGGACGTGGAAATACTTCACAAACGGACGATAAACCCTTGATTCCCCTCGACTTTGTCTAACGACACTGCAAAAAGGGGTGTACAAAATCAGGGTAATCGATACAATGCGAGATTCTCCCTCGTTCTTTGATCATCGCTGCGCCCCTTTCCCCACCACGACGTGTTGCATGTGGCAACCGTTGGGTGTTTCCATCGGTTTCCGAGGTTTGACCATGTCCCAAGTCCTGCATCCCATGCTCAATATCGCCATCAAAGCTGCTCGTGCAGCGGGTGCGATCATCAACCGGGCATCTCTTGATGTAGAACGTCTGACAGTCACCGCCAAGTCGCACAACGACTTCGTTACCGATGTTGACCGGGCAGCAGAGCGCGTGATCATTGACACCATCCTTGAGGCTTACCCTGGCCACGGCATCCTGGCCGAAGAGTCTGGCCGTGAGCATGGCGCTCGCGACAGCGAATTTGTCTGGATCATCGATCCTTTGGACGGCACCACCAACTTCATCCATGGCTTCCCGGTTTACGCCGTGTCCATCGCATTGGCCTTCCGTGGTCAAGTGCAGCAAGCTGTGGTGTATGACCCAAGCCGCAATGACTTGTTCTACGCATCCAAGGGCAAGGGCGCTTACCTGAACGACCGCCGCATCCGTGTGTCCAAGCGCACACGCATGTTGGAATCCTTGATCGGTACCGGCTTCCCATTCCGCAAGGGCGACAACTTCCAGCGCTACATGAAGATGTTTGAAGACGTCATGGTGCAAGTGGCTGGCGTGCGCCGCCCTGGCGCTGCGTCTTTGGACCTGTGCTACGTGGCCGCTGGCTACTACGACGGTTTCTTTGAAACCGGCCTGAGCCCATGGGACATCGCCGCAGGCTCATTGATGATCACCGAAGCTGGTGGCCTGGTCGGTAACTTCACAGGCGAGCCCGACTTCCTGTACCAGCGCGAAATCTTGGCTGGCACACCACGCATCTACGGCCAATTGGTCAAGACACTGGCCCCATACAGCCGCGTGATCGCCGACGCTGAGGAAGCCAAGGCTGAAGGCGAAGAAGCCGAGCAAGACGAGGCTGACCTGGCTGCGCAAGCACTGGCCGCAGCGGAAGCCGCAGCCAAGGCCGAAGAAGACAGCAAGCCCAAGCGCACACGCATCACTACGCCGATGTGGCTCAACTGCAGTGCCTTTGAATGACGGCACTCGGTCTCTTTAAAACCCGCTGCATGCGGGTTTTTTTACGTCCGCTGGCGGGGCCTGAGTCTTGCTGTCGGGCGAAATTTTCCTAAGCTCTCAGAAATTTTGGCCGATCACGACTTTAGGGAGTGAATCGCATTCGGTAGGCATGCATCAGCAATGGCATCCGAGGACGGCTCCCAATCATAAGTAATCAAGGGGGCCTATGCGAATTCCGATGACGAATCCCAGGGTGCTGACGAGCGTTTCCCACACTGTGAAGTGGAATCAAGGCGTTGGCGTGGACGAACAGAAGACCACCACCGTATCGGGCACGTCGTCCGTGACGTACACGCCTTGCACCCCGAATGATGACGTGGGGTCCGATTACTTGACCGGCATGAGTCATTGACATGCCCCATCAGGCGTACCAGCGGTTTATTTAATTGACGGGCAGGGACTCCCTGACTCTCACGACCTCAAACTCTCGAACCGCCCGGTGCGGACCCGCACGCGGGGAGGGCATCGGTCAGATAATCTGACCGCTCCTTTCCCGGTTGGAGAGCCTGTTCAGCTCATACTTTCGTGCATTGCCAGGTTCCTGTGAAGGTTCCGTTCTGCCACGATCCTGATGCGGAGCCATCCACACCGAACTTGCCTGTGAAGGTCGCGCCAGAACTCACACTCCCAAACGCAAATGTGGCCTGACCCGATGAGTTGAAGGCTCCGCTAAAGGTGCCATTCCCATCGTCACGGGATGATCCTGACCCTGTGATGATGCCGAGGGTTCCATTCGTGGTCAATGTCGCGGTTCCCGATCCTGAATCGGATCCGCCGTAGGTGCAACGATAGGTTCCTGCAATTTGGCTCAAAATGGACGATCGCAGATGCGCTTGCGCGGCTACGTCGCTGACCAGTGTCTTGGTGCGATCAACCAATGTCACCAGTGTTTGG
>JBDKHX010000461.1:0-2548 GCA_039797415.1 Pseudomonadota bacterium
TCTTCATGGGTGGTCAACCAAGCCAACATGCGTTTGGTGAAAGGGCTGCCATCAACGGCCAACAAGATCTTCATGAAGAGTCTCCTTCAATTCAAATGGTGATGCATCGCAGACCATCATAGTGGTCTGCTTCGTGTTTGTATCCATGCCCGCGTGCGTTGCTGACGACATGGGTTTGACCTGCCTCATGTGACACCGTGTAGTCGTGTCGGCAATGCAGGTGTCCATGGATCCAGCATGCCACGCCGGGCATCAAATCGTCATCTGCGTTGCAGAAACTGGCTGTGCCCGGTTGTTTGCCGTAACGCGGGTCGGCACTGCGCAGGCTGGGGCCATAGTGGGTGATGACCACGGTGGTGTCCCAGTTTGCATCGCTGTCAGCTTGGGGCTTTTGACGCAAAGTCTCGCGCAGCCAGTCTTTGCACACCAAAGCTTCTGCGCGAACAGCGTCGGGATCAAAGATCTGGCCGTTGCGCATGGCCCGCATCACTTTGACAAAGTAATTGGCCGCACGCATGGAGCGAGGGCGTTGTTCGCTGCCGAACAAGTCAAAGTCGCACCAGCGGGTGGTGCCCACAAAGCGGATGCGTCGCCCATCGGGTGCCGTGGTGATCCAGGTTTCTTTTTCAAGCAGATGGATGCCCAGATGGCGGCATTGGTCGCGCAGGCCCGCCAAGGCTTCGTCCACATCGCGGCCGTCGAACTCATGGTTGCCGGGCACAAAGACGACCGGGGTCGGCCAGTTCGCAAACAGGCTGAGGCTGGACCAGGTGGTGTCAATGTCTCCGGCCAGCACCAAAAGGTCCGCCCCAGGGGCTGCCCGGGGCGTGTAGTCCTCGGTCTCGAGGTGCAGGTCAGACAGGAGCTGAAGCTTCAAATCAGATTCAGTTTGCGCCGTGACATTGCTTGTACTTGCGGCCGCTGCCACAAGGACAGGGGTCGTTGCGGCCGACCTTGGGCTGGTCGCGCACCACGGTTTCAACCTTGTGGCGTTCGGCAATGCCGATTTCGGCCAGGTCCACCACATCGAACACCAGCTGTTCAATGCCTTCGTCCAGGTTGCGAATCGGGTGTTCCTGATCCAGCGCCTTGGTCATTTCCTTTTGGGTTTCATCCTGATCGGGCAGATGGCGCCAGATGGAGTCCAACAGGTCAGGCACGCCAGCCAGGCTGGACTCTTCCAGTTGTGGGAAGTTGGCCAAAGCCCATTCAAAACCGGCTGCCCAGTAACCCAAACCTTCCAGGGCGCCATTGCCTTCAGCTGGCTTGCCGTCTTCTTCTTCCATCATCGGGATGATGGGGTCGAACCAACCGTTTTCCAGGATGCCGCGCAAGATTTCTTCCTTGCGGCGCTCGATCAGGCCGATCAGCTTGTCGTGTTGTGCTTCGGTCCAGCCAGGGATGCCGGGTTCAGGCATGCCTTCGGTGCCGAAGATGGGGGGCAGGTATTGCTCAGGCGTGAGCATCACGGGCTGCACCAGCACCCCGGCCAGGTATCCGTCCAGGATCACGGCATCAACGGTCTCAAAGGGCGCGGGGACGGCGCCCAGCAGCATGTCGATGTCGTTGATGTCGGTGTCGGTCAGCGGAGGTGGCGTTTTCATTGTGCAATCAGGTACGTATCAAAGGCCCCATTGTGCCGGACTCCGTCCTTGCGTCAACAGTGTGCGGCGCTGACCACCTCTTGCAGTTGTTACCTGCATCACGCCCTTCGCAAACGGCTTGCACCACCCGGCGTAGCAATTTGCCTGATCGGGTCTTGGGCAAGGCGCTGACAAACAGGACTTGAGCTGGCCGGGCCACGGCACCCAATTGCTGGTCGACAGTGCGCATGATGTCGGCCTCCAGCTGATGGCGGGCTTCGTCGCTATCGAGTTGGGCCACCCCATTGGTCACCACAAAGGCTTTGGCCACCTGGCCTTTGAGGGTGTCCGCCACGCCCACCACAGCCACTTCGGTCACGGCGGGGTGTCGGCCAGGCGGTGTCCTGCCACGTTGATGACGTCATCGGTGCGGCCCAGGATGAAGTAGTAGCCGTCCTCGTCTTTGATGGCCCAGTCGAAGGTGTTGTAGATCAGGCGCTCGCCGAAGCTCTTCCAGTAGGTGTTGATGAAGCGCTGGTCATCACCCCAAACGGTTTGCATGCAGCCAGGGGGCAGGGGGCCTTCAATGGTCAACACGCCTTTTTGATGGGGCGCGGTCAACTCTTCGCCTGTTTGCTCGCTCAGCAGCTTCACGTCGTAACCCAGCATCGGGATACCGGGTGAGCCGAGCTTAGTCTGCTGGCTGGCGTCGATGCCTCGCGCCAAGCTGAGGATAGGCCAGCCGGTTTCTGTCTGCCAGTAATTGTCGATGATGGGCTTGCCAATCGCATCGCCAATCCACTTGGCTGTGGGCTCGTCCAACGGTTCACCAGCCAGGAACAGGTGACGCAAGCTGGACAGGTCATGCCGCTTGAGGCAATCGGGGTCTTGCTTTTTGAGCACGCGGATGGCCGTGGGCGCTGAGAACATCACGCTGACTTTGTACTTTTCAACCAGCGACCACC
>JBDKHX010000462.1:0-3167 GCA_039797415.1 Pseudomonadota bacterium
CATCATGGCCAATTGTTCGTGCGACTCCAGCGTCGCGTTGACCGTGCGCATCAAGGCCAGGCATTGTCGCGTCAGCTCTGCACGTTGATCTGCCGCATCTACGCCATGGGCTCGCAACTCAGCTTGCGCGTCTGCCGACAACATCAACAAAGCGACTGGCTGAGGCAGGCCCTGCCCCATCACGCACACAGCCTCGAACTTGGGGTGGCCGGCCAGCTTGTTTTCAATCGGCACCGGAGCCACGTACTTACCGCGACTGGTTTTGAAGTTGTCCTTCAAGCGACCCGTGATTTTCAATCGGCCTTGAGCATCCAACTCGCCACAATCGCCTGTCTTGAGGTAGCCGTCATCCGTCAAGGTTTCGGCCGTCATGACCTCATCACGGTAGTAGCCCATCATCATGCCGGGGCTCTTGATCTGGATCTCGCCACTGTCAGCGATGCGGCATTGCACACCCGGATTGGTGCTACCCACATAGCCCGGCCTGGCGGCACGCCGTGATCGCGACCTTCACATGCCCCAGGCCCAGGCCATCGAGCACCTTGCGCTTGACGAAGGTGGACAGCAGCGGGATCTTGAGCAAGCGCTGCATTTTGGCTGGCGGCAACTTCTCGCACACCCCCAGGTAGAACTTGGTCCACAGCCTGGGCACAGAGAAGAAGATCGTGGGGCGGGCGCGGCGCAAGTCTTCGACAAAGGTGTCAATGGAGTTGGCGAAATACACCCGAAACCCGAAGTACAGAGACGAGGTTTCCACACACGCACGCTCTGCCGCGTGCGCCAAGGGCAGATAGGACAACATGCGCTCCTGGCTGTTCAGATTCAAGATCTGACGCAAGCCATCACCCACCGCCCACAGTGCTTTGAAGGCGATCATGGCGCCCTTGGGCTGCCCCGTGCTGCCGGATGTGTAGATGATCGTGGCCATGTCACCCATACTGCGGTGGACCTGTCCGGGCATGGGTTCGTGTGTGGCCATGATGGCCTCCCAGCTCAGGTCGCACTGGCCTGGGCAAATCGGCAGGCTGATACAGGGCAAGTCGATCGGCAGATGGCTTTCGATGTCTTCCCAAATGCGCTGATCCAACTTGCCAACAAACAGCAACTTGGCCTCGCTGTGCGCCAACACATAGTTGGCCGTATCCGCCCCTACGGTGGGATACAAAGGCACGGTCACATGCCCGGCCATCCAGATGGCCAAGTCCGCCATGATCCAGTGAGCACAATTGCTCGACACGATCCCCACAGAGCTACCTGCAGGCAAGCCCAGCGAAGACAGATACGCCGCCATGCGTCGCACCTGATCACCCACCTCACGCCAGGTGTAGTCCACAACCCGATCGCCATAGGGCTGCGTCAGATACACGGCATCGGGCCGCTCGCGCTCCCAGCGATAGAGGCAGTCCAGCGCTGTCAGCTGACGGGTATCGGGCATGGCCATGGATCGCTCCTGAGCAAAGTCGTGACGGATGCACCATCTTAGATACGCACCGTTTAACCGAAACCTGAGACAAGTACCCATCCAGCCACACTTCCGCCTTGCCAACGCAAATGCGAACCGTTATCATTTGCATATTGATTTAACTTAACTTTGCAAACAAGGCATTCTCATGTCAAGCAACAAGCAATGGGCGGCAGGCTTGAGCCTGTCCATCTTGGGTTCCGCAGTCTGGGCTCAAGCCGATACAGCTGCCGCGACCCAGTCGGCCAGCGAGGCTTTGCCCGAAATCGTGGTCAAGGCCCCAAAAAAAGAGACACAGCCCGATAGCAAACAACACTACCAAGCGGTCACCACCACAGCAGGCAAGGGCAAACAGGCGCTCAAGGACATCCCTCAATCGGTCACCGTTGTGACTGAAAAGCTGATGGATGACAAAAATGCCGACACGCTCAAAGCTGCGATGCACACCGTCAGCGGCATCGCTTTTGAAGCGGGCGAAGGCGGCGCCATTGGCGACCTGATCCGCTTGCGTGGCTTCACCACCCGTGGAGACATCTTCCAAGACGGCATGCGCGACATTGCCCAATACAACCGCGACACCTTCAACCAGGATCGCATCGAGGTGTTGCGCGGCTCGGCATCGATGCTGTATGGCCGAGGCTCGACGGGTGGAATCATCAACCAAGCGAGTAAACAGCCCTATCTGTCGACACAGCATGAAGTGGAAGCCACCGTGGGCACAGACAACTATGTCCGCCTGACGGGTGATTTCAACATCAAGACCGGCGACGACGCTGCGCTGCGCATCAACGTCATGAAAACCGATGCGGACAGCTTCCGCAACGGCCCTGAGACACATCGCCAAGGTGTGGCCCCCACATTCAGTTGGGGCATTGGTACAGCCAACGAATTCAGCCTGGGCTACTACCACCTGAGCTATGACGATGTGCCGGACTACGGCTTCCGCTGGCTCAACGGTCGCCCGGTTGATGCGGCAGTCGACCGCTGGTATGGCACCCAATCAGACTACCAACGCGACCAAGCCGACTACCTCGTCGCCAGCCATACCCACCGATTCGAAAACGGCGGAGAGCTGAAAACAGCGATCCGAGATGGCTACTACAAGCGCGATCTGTGGGCCACCACGGCGGGCCTGA
Source organism: Pseudomonadota bacterium (assembly GCA_039797415.1). GTDB lineage: Bacteria > Pseudomonadota > Gammaproteobacteria > Burkholderiales > Burkholderiaceae_C > Aquabacterium. The sequence continues at coordinate 2,599 of JBDKHX010000462.1, forward strand.
CAGGCGTCAGCAGCGTGAACGCCATCACCGACAGCAGCACGATCAGTCGAGGCAACCAAACACGCACCGCCAACGACCACCACACCTTTGTTCAAACGGACTACTCCGGCAAAGCCAATCTGTTTGGCATTCAACACGACGTCCTGGCTGGGGCAGAAGTAGCGCAAGAACGCACCTCGACCTATACCTACGCTGGCACACCCGCAAAGGCCACAACCACATGGGGCAACCCCGGCGGCACCGCAGCCCTGACCGACACCCGCGTCAAAACCTGGGGCGCGACCTTCCATTCGACAACAACCGGCCTGTATGCCCAAGACACGGCACACCTGACCTCGCAGTGGAAGCTGCTGGCTGGCTTGCGTCACGACATCTTTGACGGTGAATATGAACGGGCCGTCGGCCCACTGTCTCGCACGGACCGCATGTGGAGCCACCGTGAAGGCATCATGTACCAGCCCGATGAGCACGCCAACTACTACCTCTCTCACGGCACATCGTTCAATGCATCAGGGGATCTGTACCAATTTGATAGCCGCACCGCCAACACACCACCAGAACAAAGTCGG
>JBDKHX010000463.1:0-3276 GCA_039797415.1 Pseudomonadota bacterium
CAGGTCATCCAGGCGCAATGGCGGCTGGATGGTGCAGCCAGCATAGGCACACCATTGCGCCAGATAGGGGCGGGCGCCGGGGTGGTGGGCGGCGATCAAATCACGGAACTGGTGGGTGACTTGCAAGCCCAAGGTGCCCAACAGACCCAAACCGATCAGAGACAGAATGCCCCGAGTGATGGGGTGGCGCCAGAAGGCCTGACGTTGCGCGCGGCGCATGAAGTCGGGCGTCTGGGTGCTGGGGTCACGGCCACGTGTGCCGGGTTTGCCTGTGCGTTTGCTGGGCGGCTCCAAAGCACGTTCGGGAACGAACTCAGGTTGCGAGCCATCACCGGCTTGCTCTGTTGGTGACGGGGGGATGGCCAAGTTGGCTTCCGCCGCGCCAGCCATGTAGGCCGCTTCGGTGGCGGGTTTGGATACGGGGCCTGCACTTGAACCATAGCCAGAGCCGGGTGATGTGCCGTGCAAGCCAGAGGGGCCAAAACCGGATGCCCATTCGTCTTCCGCTGCATCCAAGAATGCATCGTCCGGGAATTCGGCATCGGCGAATTCGGGCTCAGGGCCACGTGGGCGGCGTTTGGCGCTCTTGCGTTCACGCGTGGACGGCATGAGGTAGCGCGAATCCAATGCGTCGGATTCGTCTGTCTCAGGGACGTCGTTTTCAGGCGGTGTGCCCAGCCAAGGTTGTGGGTTATCACTCAGGTTGAGTGATTCAACCGCCTGCACAACGGTGCTGGGCTTGTCGACATAACCTTGAACGGATGTGTCGAGATCAAATTCAGTGGTGCCTTCGCCCGCAGCAGGAGGGGTTTCAGGCAGATCGTTTTCGATGCCAGGCGCGGGTGCAGCCTCTGGCAGCGGTTCAGACTCCGCTTGTGGCGGCAGATTGACCGTTGTGGGAGCGGGCGCACGGGTCTCAACCGGTGGGGTGCTGATGGCTTGTCGAGCGGCCTCCACCATACTGGGGCGAATCGGGGCCGTCTTTTCCCAATCCTGTTCAGGCTGAGGCGTGTCTGCGTTATCCACGACCACGCCGCCGCCCGACTCGGGTGCCATCGCCGCTGTGGCCGATGTGGCTGATGCGGCCGAGCTGGTGTCGGCATCGGCTGATGTCGTGCTGGATGTGGGGGCGGGTACAGGCGTGCGAGGCTTGGGCCGGGGTGGCGGGGGCTCACGCTCAAGATCAAACAAGCCGGGCAGGGCGTTGAAGATCTCGTTGCAGCGACCACAACGCACCCAGCCTTCCGAGACCTTCAATTGGTCTTGCACGATCTTGAAGATCGTGCCGCAATGGGTACATCGTGTCGCCAGACTCATAGCCGCTTTTATGCCACTGTTTGCGCAGGTTTTTGCGCAGTCATGAGAATCCAGCCGTCTTCAGCGTTGGCGACTTGCAACTGCAGGCCCACGCCAGCGTAGGCTTGCTTGAGTTCGTCTTCTTGACGGGCCAGGATGCCAGCCAGCACCAGATGGCCACCTGGGGCCACGTGACCCGCCAGCAGCGGAGCCAGCATCTTCAAAGGTGTGGCCAGGATGTTGGCCAGCACGACGGGGTAGCCTTGCGCATCTTTGAGATGAGCCAGGTTGGCTTCGGCATTGGCATTGGTGGCCTCAACGGCAGCGGGGTCGATGTCGACCGCGTCCACGGTGCCAGAGCCATGCAAGGCTGCGCCGATGGCCAGGATGCCTGAGCCACAACCGTAGTCCAGTACACGTTGACCTTGGTAAGCAGCGCTGTTTTGCGCCACCCACTTCAGGCACATGCGTGTGGTGGGGTGTGTGCCGGTGCCGAATGCCAGACCTGGGTCCAGGCGCATCACGGTTTTGGCTTCAGGGGGGATCTCATGCCAGGTGGGCACGATGTAGAAGCTGTCAGTGATCGGGACAGGCTTGAACTGTGACTGGGTCAGTCGGACCCAGTCTTGTTCGTCCACCGGTTGGATGCCTTGCACATGGATGTCCTCGGCCCAGTCTTGGGCCAGGATCAATGTGGCGGCTTCCAGGGCTTCGGCTTCGCTGGGAAAGAGGCTCTTGATGGTCGAGCGTTGCCAGGCTTCGCGGGCCACGGGCATGCCGGGCTCGCCCCACAGGGCTTCTTCGTGCTCGGTGTCCGCATCGGCGTCTTCGACAGACACGGACAGGGCGTCGATTTCCATGAGCGCATCGCTCAGGGTTTCAACTTCGGCCTCTTTGGCCAGCAGGGTGAGTTCAAACAGCATGTCTTGCCTAGGTGGTCAACGCTTGGCTTAGCGCTTGCGCGCTGCCATCCAGTTTTCCAGGTAGTGGATGTCCGTGCCGCCTTCAACGAACTTGGCGTCCACCATCAGCTCGCGGTGCAGCGGGATGTTGGTGTGGATGCCTTCGACCACGGTTTCCGATAGGGCGGTGCGCATGCGGGCCAGAGCCTGTTCGCGTGTGTCGCCGTGCACGATGATCTTGCCGATCATCGAGTCGTAGTTAGGGGGCACGAAGTAGTTGGTGTAGACATGGGAGTCCACACGCACACCAGGGCCGCCGGGCGCGTGCCAGGTCGTGATGCGGCCAGGCGATGGGATGAACTTGACCGGGTCTTCCGCGTTGATACGGCACTCGATCGCGTGCCCACGCAACTCGATCTGACGTTGTGTGAAGGGCAGCTTCTCGCCCGTACAGGAACTCAAAGGTGCCGGCGCCACGGTAGCCGATCTTTTTGCAGGCAGCAGCACAACGTTCGCCCACCTTTTCGATGGCGCGGCGTGGGATGCCGGGTGCAGGTGCTTCTTCGATGATCTTTTGGTGGCGGCGCTGCATGGAGCAGTCACGCTCGCCCAGCCAGACCGCATTTTTGTGCTGGTCAGCCAGAACCTGGATTTCGATGTGGCGTGGGTGTTCCAGGAATTTCTCCATGTACACCTCGGGGTTGCCAAAGGCTGCGCCCGCTTCGGCCTTGGTGGTTTGCACCGCGTGGATCAGAGCCGCTTCGGTGTGCACCACCCGCATGCCGCGACCGCCGCCGCCGCCAGCCGCCTTGATGATCACGGGATAGCCCACGGTGCGGGCGATCTTGATGATCTCTTTGGGGTCGTCCGGCAGTGCGCCTTCGGAGCCGGGCACGCAAGGCACGCCGGACTTGATCATGGCTTGCTTGGCGGACACCTTGTCACCCATGACGCGGATGGACTCGGGTGTGGGGCCGATGAAGGTGAAGCCGCTTTGCTCAACGCGTTCGGCGAAGTCTGCGTTTTCAGACAGGAAACCGTAGCCAGGGTGAATGGCCTCGGCATCGGTCACTTCTGC
>JBDKHX010000464.1:0-2683 GCA_039797415.1 Pseudomonadota bacterium
GCCAACAATGGGCAGGAGGCCGTCGAGATGGCCGCATCGCAGCGCTTTGATCTGGTCTTCATGGACTGCCAAATGCCCGTCATGGATGGCTTCGAGGCGACTCGGCAAATTCGCTTGAAAGAGGCCCCCGGTGCACGGCGCTTACCCATCGTGGCCTTGACCGCCAGCGCGATGTCGGAGGACAGCATCAAATGCAGACTGGCAGGCATGGATGACTATTTGTCCAAGCCCATTCGGCCAGATTCGATTGTCTCTGTTCTGGATCGGTGGTTGCATGCCACACCCAAACTGGCTCCATCTGACCCTGAGCCGTTGGTGAATGAGCACGAAACAGAGCCTGATGCGGCGATGGAAGAGTTCCTCAACATGAAGGATGCGTTGGGTGACAGCTATGAGGGCTTGGTCCACATCTACCTCGAAGATGCTGTGGCCAAGTTGGAAACGCTGAAGCAACAGATCCAGCAATGGCCTTCGGCTCATGAAGTCATGCAAACTGCGCATGCCTTGAAGGGCCCCACGCTTGCGATGGGCGCGCGGGACTTTGCCTCGCTGCTCAATGACATCGAAGCCGCAGCACGTGACGAAAATCAAGATCGTGTGCGCGAAGTGGCACCAAAATTGGACGAACAGTTCACCCAGGTTCGTAAGACTCTGGAAGAATTGGCAGTCACAGGAGTGACAGCGTGAAAGTCGTGATTGCAGACGATGACGGCATCACCCGCCAGATCCTTCGCAACATGTTGCAGGATGCGGGGCATACGATAGCCGCAGAAGCCAAGAACGGGCAGGAAGTCGTGGAGGCATGCTTGCTCAACCAGCCTGATGTTCTTTACCTGGACATCAACATGCCCATGCTGTCAGGCTTTGAAGCCTTGCCACAAATCAAGCAGGCCTGCCCTGATGTCCATGTGGTGATGATCAGTGCCTCGTCCACCTTGGAAAACGTGCGTCAGGCGGCCAAGTTTGGCGTGGGAGGCTTTTTGGTCAAACCCTTCACCCCAGCCAAGGTCTTGGGTGTGCTGCCCAAAAACAAGGTCTGACAACGAGGTCTGACCAGGCTTGAGTTTCAGCTTGCGGCGAGCAAATAGTCTCGCACCTGCTGGGAATCTGCGCCATGCAAGATCAAGGTCGGGATGCGGATGCGTCCAACCGAGCCCCACAGCCGTTCGGGCGCAGAGCTGAAAATATCTGCCTCACGCGATGGGGCGCATTTCAACTCGACACCGCCGCCTTCCGAATCTTTCAATGCATGGTCAACAAAGGCGCGAAGGGCTTCTTCGGTCCAGCCCTTGTACGTGCCTCGTCCCCACAAAGCTTGATAAGCCTCATCGCGGTTTGCCCATTGTTTGCGACGTTGCATCGCGGCCCGCGCCAGTGGCGTCAGCTTGCCAACCCCCACCATGCTGATGAAGGACATGCCCATCAGCATGGCCGAAGGGAACAACACCGGGTCCAGCAAGACTGCTTTTTGAAACGGATGCTGACGATCCGCCAACATCAGGCTGGTCAACACGCCACCAAAGCTGTGGCCCAGGGCAAAGGCAGGCACTGAGCCATAAAGGTGTTGATGGGCCTTGAAAGTCTGCATGGCCAACTCGGCATTGCGATTCCAGCCCAGAAACCGGTCGCCGTGGTCACTGTCGCCGTGGCCTTGGATGTCCGACAGCCACAAATCAAAGTCGTGGGCCAGGTGCCGCAGCATGGGCTCGTAAGTGCGGCCGCAAAAGCCATTGCCATGCATGAAGTGAATCAGGGGCTTGCCAGAGGGGGGCGTGTGCCAGCCTCGTAAGGTTAAGCCTACTTCGGGTAAGGGATGGGACCAAGCTTCAAACATAGGCTACCATCGTGCCATGAAAATCAATCAAGCGCTTGATTTGCCTGAAGCCCCTGTGGACGAAGTCACTTCGCACAAGGGTTTGCGTGCGCGTGAACGCTTGATTGACGAGGCCAGTCGCATTTTTGCCGACAAGGGCTTTGCCAAAGCCTCGACCCGCGAAATCTGCCTCGCTGCGGGGCAAAATGTGGCGGCCATCCACTACTACTTTGGGGACAAGGCGGGCTTGTATCGCGCCGTTTTGCAACGTCCCCTGGAGGGCATGGTGGCTGAGTTCGCTCAGTTTGACGCGCCCGATCTGCCGCTGGCCCAAGCGCTGCGCCTGTTCATGTCTGCCTTGCTGTGCCCATGGGGTCACCACGAGCAGGCTGAGTGGTGCGAGATGATCGAGCCCACGCTGGAATACAAGGTCCTGCCTTTGCACACCAAACTGGTCGAATTGCTGGCCAGGCATGTGGGGGCTCGCGAGGTGGATGACGCTTTGCACCAACTGGCGTTTGCTTTGGCTGCGATGGTGCATGACTACGGCATGTCACGCGAATTCATGAATGTGCTGGCACCCTCGCTGTTGCAGGGAGCCGATGCTTTAGACCGGGTGTTGTCACGCCTGGTGGGATATGGGATGGCGTTGGTCGAGCATGAACGCCGCCAACGTGTAGAACTTTGACAAGGAAGACAGCGGCCTGTTCCAAAAATGAAGCGGCCCCTGTTGCGGCCAGTGGTGCCTCGGCTGTTGGTGTGGCTGGCAAAGCGGCATCGGCTTCAGTCAATCCTGCGTTGACGGTGAGCACGGTGATGCCTGAGACAGCCGCCTGGCCCATCACGGTCACAGCCAATGGCTCGATTGCC
>JBDKHX010000465.1:0-2817 GCA_039797415.1 Pseudomonadota bacterium
GCGGACTGTCGTGATCAATGCGGCCACGCAGGTTCAAATCCGCAGGCCGGCTCTTGTCTGAGGCCAAGGCCGACACCGTTCCGTCCAGATCGGTCAGATTGGCCGCGTAGTTGGGCTTGATGAAGTTGTCGGAGAAGTCAACACGGCCACCCTTCATCACGATGCGACCTATGGCGATGCGAGGTGATGGGCCAGGCGCAGGGGCAGGGGCAGGGGCAGCGACCGACTTCGTCGCTGGCACCACAGGCGTGCCCTTGGCCACAGGCTGGTCATCACCTTGGGCCGCCAGGGCAGCCTCTTGTTTAGCCGCCGCTTCACTGGCCGCTGATTTCACGATGTCTTGCAGGTTGATGCGGCCAGACGATTTGACGATCACGCGTGCAAAGAAGTCTTCCAGCGCGATCTCGCCCACACCCAGATCGAGCGGATGCGCATTGGGCTTGTCCTGGAATGAGACCTGGATTTTTTTGAAGGCCAATGCCTTCCAACGCAAAAAGTCATCTCCTCCGTTTTTGTCCACACTGCGCAAACCACGCACGGAGGCATCGCCATTGAAGCGCATCGATGGCGCCCTACCCTTGGGCAGACTCAGGTCCAACTGGCCATCGCAGAACAACTCACCACGAGTCAACGTCACATTCAATTGGTCGGCTACATAGGGCTGCACAGACGTCAATTCCACGCCATGGAGGCCCAAGGCCAGTTGCGCCTGAAGCGCTTGCTCTGCTTGCGGCAAGGTCAACAGCCCATCGACGGTCAGCTCACCGTGGTCGTTATGGCGGGCGGTCAACTTCACCGGAACCGGTTTGCTGGTGAACTGCCCTTGGCTCATCCCCAATCCAGCCACTTTCAGCTCGATGTCGGTCAGGTCTTGCGCACGCGGCGCTTCGCGATCGGGCACCATGCCGTCGATCCAATGAACGCTACCGTCATGGATTTCAAACTGGGTCAGCTTGAATTGTGGTGGCGTCGATTTGGACGCGGCAGCAGGCTTGGCCTGGGCTTTGGGCTGAAACGCTTCAACCAGGGCCAACTGGCCATCGCGCTGGCGCTCCAGCCACACAACGGGTTGATCCCAGCGAACCAGGTCCACAGCCCACCGGTTGAGCAACGGTTCACTGTCGGCCAGCTTGACGGTCAAGGCCTGCCAACGCACCAGCTCATCGCCCTCCTCATCGACCACAGACAAGTCTTTCAGCGCAGTCTGCCCGCTCAAGTGCAGGCTGGAGCCCTTGTCGTCTTGCCGGAAACTCAAGGCCAACTTGGCATCCAGGCTGGCCTTGTCCAATTTGGCCCCCATCTCATCCAGTTCCAGATCCAGGACGGCATCCCGGGATTTGGCAAAAGGCCGAGACTTGCCGGTGAGCTTGAGCAAAGAGCCATCAATGCGCGCACTCACCGACGGTGTGGTGAATTGCTCGGCCACGTAAGGCAGATTCGAAATGAACGGCAGGGCAACCGTCAAGTCGCGGATGGTGTGACGGGTCTGGCTGACCTTGTCATCCCAATTCAAAGAGCCTTGCGTCAAAGCAATGTTGTTGACCGAGAATTTGGCAGGCTCACCACCATCTGGTTTGGCCGGTTGCGCAGCCATGCGGGCCACGATGTCGCTGTAATTCCAGTGGGTGGCATCCAGGCGAGACAAATTGACCTGCGGCGCCACGATGTCGATCGACTCAACAACCGGGGCCAGATGACGCAAGCTGGCCAGCGACAACTGCATGCGTGCCTGGCCCAACTGGATGAAGGGCGATTGGCCATCGACCTCGTAGACTGTCAGGCCGCTGATCCCTGCGCGCAGCTGAAAGAGATTGAATTCGACCCCTTGCAGGGCAACCCGACGCCCCAGCGTCTTACCCAACTGCTCCTGCGCCGTCTGACGAACCCATTGTGGCCCCCAGATAGACGCCACAGCCACCAAGACTGCCACACTGGCGACACCGCCGACCAGGGCCACGCGGCCCTTGCTCCACTTCACATCCATCACCCACACCGATCATCAATCTGACCGGCGCCGCATGTGCTGGACCATGGTGGATACCAGTTTGCGCAGGTCATAAGGTTTGCTCACATGCGCAACCATACCAGCCTCTTGGCAAGCGACCAAAGCATCACCAAAAGCATGGGCCGTCAAACCCACGACAGGCAGCGTTGGGTCGATCGTCATGATGCGCCGACACGCCTCATAGCCATCCATGACGGGCATCTGCACGTCCATCAACACCACATCAAAAGCACTGCCACCCCTGGCCTCAACCATGTTCACGGCCTCGCGCAACAGTTCACGCAGCACAATTTGATTGACTTCACTGTCTTCTGCCGCCAGCACACGCACACCCATCAAGTCTTGAACCAGGTGCGTCGTCTTGGCCGCCGGTTTCAAAGCCGAGGCCGCCCTGGCGGGCATGGCTGGCGCGTCAACACGAGTCAATGGTAAATGCACCATGAACCGACTACCTCGGCCAGCCTCACTGAGCACATCAATGCGCCCGCCCATCAATTCGACCAGGCGTTTGCTGATGCTCAAGCCCAAGCCGGTACCTCCATAACGCCGCGTGGTCGATGAGTCGGCTTGTTTGAAGGGCGCAAACACCTGATCCAGGTCTGATGCAGACATCCCAATGCCGGTATCCGTCACGGACAGCACCACACCATCAGGCTCGGCTTGGGCGCCCAACTCGACCACACCAGCTTCGGTGAACTTCACCGCGTTAGACAGCAGATTCAGCAACACCTGCTCGATCCGCAAGACATCGCCATCCAATGTTTCAGGCAAATCAGGAGACACCACCACGTTGAGCTTCAAGCCCTTGTCCA
>JBDKHX010000466.1:0-2762 GCA_039797415.1 Pseudomonadota bacterium
GTCAAAGCCTTCGGGCATGTCAGCAAACGTGGCCAGGGCTTGGCGCAGGTCGTTCACCCGGCCATCGGGGTAGCGGTTGAAGGCCAGAGCACCCAAACGTTTGCCCAACGCCTCCTGCAACTCCAAAGGCAGGCGGTGCGGGTTCTCCATGGCGTCGAGCTTGACCATGCCTTTGGAATCCTGAATGGCATAGGCGTGCATGGACTGCACGTCTTGGCGAATGCGGCGCTGGATCAGCGCCTGAACGGCGCTATCGGTGGTGGCATAGGTGGCTTGGGTCATGGTGGTTTCTTGGAAAAGCTAGTCAACCAGCGCCAGTTCGGCGGGGGTCGTTTCAAGCGGGTTGAGGACGGTGACGCCGTCGATCTGCTGCAGATGCGGCAGGTCCAGCGACAGCACGTGGCTGGCACCACTTTGCGCAGCAGCGGCGACGATGAGCGCATCCCAGTACGGCAGGCCGAAACGTGCTTCCACGGCGCGGGCATCGCCTTGGGGCATGCCAAAGTGCTGGGTGGCGCTGACGTAATAGGCATTGAGCACCTGCGTGCTCACCCGCCCCGCCCGACGCTGCCACAGCGCCTGCAGCCAGTCGCGAATGCGCGCCTGCCGGGCGGCGTCGAAAGCATCGTCGGTCGCCAGCAGCACGTTGGTATCTACAAAGACGATGGCACCTGCGGCCGGCAATGCACTAGCCATTCAGTGCCTCCCGCTTCGGATATTGCTTGCCGCCGGAGCTGAACGACGAGGTGTCAGCCACCCAGTCGCGCTGCGCGCGGGCGTAGGCATCGTCATGCTGCATCTTGTCGGTGAGCATCTCGCCGACCAGCCGGGACACGCTGGTATTGCGCCTGGCCGCCTCAATCCGCACCCACTCCAGGGTGGCGTCTTCCACGGTGATGGTGACGTTTTTCATGGAATGGATATTACACGAATCTCGTGTTACACGAAATTCGTGTTTATTCTTGAAAGATTGCGCTATAAAATATATAGCAATAAGTGATTATTAGGCGAGGGCTGGAATGGATTCCAACCATAAATTGTGCGACAAAGGCCAAGACCGTCGACCCGTCTTCCCAGTTCGTTCAGTCGGTTCAATTCGCTTCCGTGAGGCTCGCATAGGCCTGACGGAGGGCGGCACTGAAGTTGGCGGGTAGTGCTGCAAAGGATGGGACTGACGCGTAGCTCAGCAATTGGGCGTGGGTGATACCGGTGCTACCGATCGCCGTTTGCAGGGCCGCGAGCAGATCGTCACTGTCATTGCCGGTCGTTGCCTCAAACGAGGTGGCAATCGGATGAATCCTTGCAAGTTCAGTCAACTCGGGCAAAGCCGCACGCAACTTCAACCATGTTGCCGTCACCAGCTCCGGATTTACGACTGCAACGGAAGAGCGCGAAGCAGCCAATCCGGAAAACCAGATGTTCGGGGTACCCGAGCCAATCAGGTTGGCAACCATCAGGTCCGTGAGCGGGGTGGCATTGGCGTTACCCCTGGCAGTGGCAACAGAGTGATAGGAGGCCGTGTTGGGCGTTCCATCGATCGTTCCACCTGAAACCTGCACGGCACACGGGAGTGTCTGTTCACGCAGGCCAATCTGCCAGGCTCCTGCGGCGGATCCTCCCCTCGACGATGGGTGCGCCAACAGCAGCGACACCACCGAGGATGCCCGTGATCGGGTTGGCTGATGGCGTATTGCCGCCCCCACCGCCACCACAAGCGGTAAGGAATACGGCCATTGCGACCGCCAGCAACGGGCAGAAAAGGTGCAGACGCTTGGGATAGCTGTGCATGGACTCCACTTTGAAAGAAACGATGGCGAGAACGGTTGGGGCACCCAGAGACACGCCGGCAACGTTGGCAGCTGCACGATCTGTCAACCGAGGAAGGTAAAGGCTGATCTTTGCCTATCCGCCTTGTTCCTGTCATTGGCGGCGTGCGCCAAGTTGTTGACCCAGCGCGCCAAATAGGCGCGGCGAGGCTTTTCCGCCTCGCATGCACGCTGCCTACAATCGCAGCATGTGCTATTCCCCAGTGTTTTATCTCTACTACTGTGCGTTGACCAGTTACGGCTGAGGCTCAAACCGATACCAGGCTGGCAGATGCCAGCATGTTTTCAGTTGGATTCACCCCGGAGAACACCATGCACAACGCGTTGTTACTTGGCTCGGCCATCGTGGCCGAAGTCATTGCCACCTCAGCCCCCAAGGCTTCCTGCGGCTTCTCCAAGCTGTGGCCCTCGGTGCTGACCGTACTGGCCTACGGCATTGCTTTTTACCTGTTGTCCCAAACCCTCAAACGCATGGAAATTGGCGTGGTGTACGCCATCTGGTCAGGCGCAGGAACGGCAGCCATGGCACTGGTGGGCTACTGGCTTTTCAACGAAAGCCTGGATACGCTCAAACTCGTCTCCATCGGCCTCATCGTCGTGGGCGTGGTGGGGCTGAACGCCGGGGACCTCTTACCCCTCAGCAGGAATACACCGTAGCCAAGGCGTTACGCAACACCAGCTGCACCGGCATGTCCGCTTCGTAGACACCGTCATTGCGCTGGAGTTCGGTATCAAACAGGCTACGCGCCATGCTGGGCTGCAAGCGGCGACCGTTGAGGCAGATCGTGGGTTTGGCACCGTCCCGCACACGGTGTGCATCGGTCTCCAGCACGCCCTCCATGACGCCCACCAGGTAGTAATTGACGTAGTTCTCGCCCTGCTTGTCATTCTTTTCCAGCGCACGCAGTTCGCGCAGGGTCATGGCGTTGGCAGCGG